>CAIQUS010000215.1 GCA_903875045.1 uncultured Bacteroidales bacterium | reverse complement strand
TCTGCATCAGCAGCTAAAACGATTCTGGTCAGTCTCTCATTTAAAAAAGGAAGTATTTTTTTGTACTTCAGCTGAATAAGATTATCTGTTTGCATACATTTTGTATTTCTACAAATGTACATATTATTTCGTTACGAACACCAGTACACTTCCTTTGAATAGCATAACAGTGACAAATACCGGGTATGATGCTGATATTTCTTCAAGTGGTGTAAAGTTATACCTGACTTCAGCCCCTGTTTTTGCCACAACGAACCTTCTTGGAACAGCCCAAAGTTTCAACACCCTGAATGCGGCCTTTGGTTCGCTTTCATACGATTTACCAACAGGTCATACCTATATCTGGGTAACCTTTGATATCGCTCCTGGAGCAACAGGTTTTCATCACGCTGACGGAAAAATAGCGCAACATGCAATAAATGTGAATGGGACACTTTATCCTGCGGGTATTCAGAACCCCTCAGGAAGCCGCCTCATCACTGTGGCACCCAAGGCATTGCCTTTGACAGAGGCGGCCTGGGCTACTACTCCTCCTGCAGATTGGAATAAAATAGGTATCAGCTGGTCTTCTTCTAATACAAGTAATGCAGGAGGGATCCCGAATGAATTGAAAGTCAATTATTCAGGCTGCCAGGATGGAGATAAAATGATTACTCCTCCTTTAATTACAACGGGGTTACCATATCTGGTACTCCGTTTCAGAAGTTACCTCAACAATTTCGGGGCAGGATGCACGCTCAGGGTCCAATCAAGCAGTGATGGCATTTCCTGGACCAATGAAGCATGGTCATTGCAACCCGGTGGAGGTGGGATATTCGGGCCATCTGATGTTGTTACGGCGATCACTTCCAATTTAAGCGGGGGCATTACGTATGTCGCTTTCGTTTTAACTGGAAATCCCACTCAAATCAATGACTGGTACATTGACAATGTAAAAATAACTGCCCCTGAACCCCCGACTGTGCTCACCATTGGTACTTCTTCCATTACCGGTAATTCTGCTGTTTCCGGAGGGAATGTAACAGATGATGCAGCAAATCCGGTTACAGCCCGAGGTGTTTGCTGGAGTACTTTACCCAACCCTTCCACTTCAGGAGATCATACATCTGATGGAGCCGGCCTTGGCACCTTTGTGAGCAGTATCACAGGGTTGACCGAAGGTACAACCTATCATATCCGGGCATATTCCACCAATGGAATCGGTACATCTTATGGCAATGATTTGTATTTTACAACCCTTGGTGCCAATGTTTTCAACATGATCGGCGGAGGCACATACTGTACCGGAGGATCAGGATTAAGTGTGGGGCTTGACGGGTCGGAAATATCAGCTGAATACCAATTGGTGAAAAACGGTTCCCCGTTTGAAAGTCCAAAACCCGGGACTGGAAGCCCATTGTCGTGGGATAACCTCTCTGACGGGACCTATATTATTGAAGCAATCACCACCTTTGGAACAACCATTATGACCGGGAGTGCGGTCATTTCTTCCTTCAATAATCCGGTTTCAGTTTCTATTTTGGCCTCAGCCAATAACATCTGTTCGGGAACTTCCGTGACTTTTACAGCAACACCAGTCAATGGAGGCCCATCACCTGTTTACCAATGGAAAGTTAATGGCGGCAATGTCGGATTGAATTCGAATCAATTTACCTATTTTCCAAATAACGGTGATCAGGTGATCTGTGTTCTCACATCAACCGCTTCCTGCCCAACCGGCAACCCGGCAACCTCCAATCTGATTTCCATGGTTTTGGCCATACCTCTCCCCAACTTGTATGGGTCAACTTCAGAATGTTCAGGAGCCTCAGGAATAACCTATTCAACAGACGCAGGTACCGGTATTTCAAACTACGTCTGGAATGTATCTGCCGGTGCAACCATCACCACTGGAGGAGGTTCTGGTAATAACAGCGTTACAGTTACGTGGAATAATCCCGGAGCCCAGACTGTCAGTGTCAACTACACAAATAGTTTTGGGTGCAATGCAGTTTCTCCGACAGTAAAAAATGTTACCGTGAGCCTGTCACCGGAACCTTCTATAACCGGAGTTGCTGATATTTGTGGTATACCATCTTCAGGCAATGTTTACACAACAGAAGCAGCTATGTCAGGTTATAACTGGTCTGTTTCCTCAGGAGGCATAATCACTTCCGGAACAGGTACGAATGCTATTACGGTAACCTGGACAACTACCGGGGCAAAAACTGTCAGTGTTAATTATTCGTTGCAGAATGGGTGCAGTGCAGCAAATGCAACCGTCAAAAATGTTAATGTTCATGCTTTGCCGGTTCCGCTCATCACAGGATCAGCGGCTATTTGCGACATCCCTTCATCAGGCAATCTCTACGCGGCTATTTCCGGGATGACAGGATATGTATGGTCTGTTTCGCCAGGTGGTACCATTGAAACTGGTGCAGGGACCAATCAAATTGCCGTTACATGGTCAACCCCCGGACCACAAACCGTAAGTCTCACTTATACCGATGCCAATGGTTGCAGTCCTATAAATCCGACAGTTAAAACAGTCAGTGTTGCAATTCGACCCGCTCCTTCTGTTACAGGGCCTGCCGATCTCTGCGGGTTACCATCAGCCGGCAATGTTTACACTACAGAGCCCGGGATGTCGGGATATCTATGGACTGTTTCTGCCGGCGGAACGATTACATCAGGGGCAGGGACTCACTCCATTGCAGTGACGTGGACGACAACAGGGGCAAAAACCGTTACGGTTACCTACATGCAAAACGGATGTTTCCCCACCATTCCGGCCAGTTACCCGGTTAATGTCAGCTCCTTTATAACCCCCACTATTACCGGCGATGTATCAGTTTGCGGTATACCGTCAACAGGTCATGTTTATAGCACAGAAGCTGGAATGGTTAATTATGCCTGGACTGTTTCCACCGGTGGAATAATCACATCTGGAGGAACATCAAACGATTATACTGTGACTGTGGATTGGACCATACCGGGTGCAAAAACTGTGACCGTAGTTTATAACAATGGAGGTGGTTGTTCCCCCTTAAACCCAACGGTAAAAAGTATCAGTGTTGAAGCAACTCCGGTTCCTGTAATTTCCGGCCCTGCTTTAATTTGTGGTATTCCTTCAGCGGGTAATGTTTATACAACTGCAACTGGAATGTCGGGGTACACCTGGACTGTTTCTGCAGGTGGTACAATCACCTCCGGAGCGGGGACAAATGCCATCAGCGTTGATTGGACAATGGCTGGCGTACAAACCGTTACCGTTAACTACATCACCCCAATCGGGTGCATTCCTGTTGAAGCAACAAGTTATAATGTGAATATACACCCATTTGCTGTTGCTTCCATCACCGGTACTGAATCAATTTGCGGAGTCCCATCGACCGGTAATATTTATTCTTCTGATCCTGGTTTGTCAGGTTATATATGGACAGTCTCTGCTGGTGGGGCCATTACAGCCGGTGCAGGTACCAGTGCCATCACCGTAACATGGTCAAATGCAGGTGATAAAACGGTAACCCTTTCCTATACAGATGCCAATGGTTGTTCCCCTGCAACTCCGATTGTAAAGTGGACGCATGTGCATGACTTGCCTGTACCTGTCATTGCCGGGGCTGCATCTGTTTGTGATATCCCTTCAGCGGGAAATGTTTATTCAACTGCTGCAGGCATGTCAGCCTATCAATGGAATGTTTCTGCCGGGGGTACCATCACCGGTGGAGCCGGCACCGATGCCATTACTGTATCGTGGAATACATTTGGTATTCAAACCGTCAGTGTGGCTTATATCGATACCCATGGCTGTGAGGCAGGTACTGCAAGTGTAAAGAGTGTCGGGGTGTATCAGTATGTGCCCGTCAGTATTGCCATTGCGGCTTCAGGCAACCCTGTATGTTCCGGTAATTCGGTTACTTTCACAGCCACAACGGTCAATGCAGGAACATCACCATTTTATCAATGGAAAGTAAACGGGGCAAATGCAGGATGGAATAGTCCAACGATCTGGTATGTCCCTGCTAATAATGATCTGGTTACCTGTGAAGTGACTTCGAGTCTGCCTTGTACGACCGGCAGCCCGGCAACCTCCAATACGATTACGATGACGGTCAAAATTCATCCCGATGCACCCGTGAGTGGGGGAGATGAAAACGTTTGCTCTACCAACTTACCTGCCGTTTTAAGTGCAACACCGCCGGCCGGAAGTACAATTGACTGGTACTCCAACTGGGGAAGCCTGTTGTCGTCAAATAGTGTAACCTATAGCGCATCCACCTCCGGAAACTATTATGCTGAGTCGAGGGATTTAACAACCGGGTGTTTGAGTATAAGCCGCACAGCAGTAAACCTGACCATCAATACAGCTGTTCAGTATTTTGCAGATTTTGATGGTGATGGTTATGGAACTCCGGAAATTTCAATGTTTGCATGCGCCATGCCTGCCGGATATGTTACCAATGGACTTGATTGCGATGACAACAATGCGAACATCAATCCTGGTGATCAGTTTTTGAAATTTACCGGGAATCTTGCCTTTACAGACACGATCGTATTTCCAAGAAAAGGCGCTCCTTCCACCCTGTTTCATTTTGAAGCAGATTATGTTGATTCAACCAATTCAATGCCGGCTGCAGGTTACCCAAGGTTAATGCTCGATTACGAAGGGAACGGCAGTTACCTGGATGCCAACGACCGCATTGTCATTATGACTGCAGCTGATCCTACAGATGTAACCACAAATAACGGGAAGCGCTATTTTGCAGAGGTGAATAATTTGCCTTATGGGATCAACTGGACATCGAAGGTTATTGTTGGTGCCGGAGGTGTTTGTTCAACCAGTTTCGGCCCGTTTAATTATCCTGATATCCTGCATGAGCCGAACCTCTATATATTCGCCAACGATATTTCCTTCAATCCGGTTCACCCTGATCCTTCATCTCCGCTCACTGTTTCTGCTGTGATTCACAATGAATCGGATTATGTGGCCCAGAATTTCGTGGTACACATGTTGAATCAGAGGTTCCCGAACCTCGTATTTCAAAATATTACAGTGGCAAACTTACCTGCTCACCAAAATACAACGGTCACATGGAATATTGCTTCTCCTGATACCGCTGCCTGGTGCCCTGTGCAGATTCAAGTGGATTATACCAATGTAATTGGTGAAAATAACGAGCTCGATAACTCGGCAGTGCGTCCATTTACAAACGGGAACTATCAGGTGGCAGGCCAAATTGTGGTAACCTCAGATGTTTCACCCCATAGTTCCTACTTGTATCAATATGGATACCTATATGTCTATGGAACAGCAAATTATGCAGATTTTGCCGTTCCTCTCGTTGATCCGAGCGTTGCAGGTGCCACAGTTGATTTTACTGTTGCCGAAACCGGCGCAAGCTATACGGGTTACACCAATTCATGGGGCCAGTATGGAGTCTATATTCCAGCCCCTGGTATTGTCGGAACCTATCACATCACCGTTTCGGTTACCGATTTCACTTTAACCGGAACTGACACAACCCACTTCCACATACTTCCACCCCCTCCTCCACCTCCCCCTGCGCCAACCAAACCCAATCTGACACTGAACTATTGTCATGCGGTTGATATCACTCCGGTGAACCCTCATTCGGCGGGCGGAAGCGTAAACCTGGTTGCCCATGTTGTGAACAATGGCGATACAACAGCTACCGGTCCCATCGAGGTACAGTTTACCTATTCCTCGGGTGGAACATGGACCGAACAATTTGCAGGTAATCTCGCTGCAGGTCAATCAGTAGCAATAATTAAAGCAAATGTACCTTTGCCTCCTCCGGGTACTACGCTTACTGCGTATGCAGATCAGAATAACCTGGTTAATGAATGGAATGAAACCGCAGCTGATAACTCAACAACCGACAATATGTGTTATGAATATCAGCCTGTCGGTCTTTGCGGAGGTAATTTCTGGGGAACCTATTGTTATACCCCGGGACTTACCATTGGCTTGTCGGTAGGATTAAATGTATCGCACCTTTATGATGCAAACCCAGTGAAGGTGAAATTTGAAGTAAGCGGTCCGGGTATTTCGGGATGGCAGGTTGTTGGTACCGGGGAATTGAACAATGCCACGCGGAATTGTTACTGTCCGTATGCTGTCTCATGCCCCAATCAGTATACCTTTGCACAGGTTGGTACTTTCACATTCAGGATGACCGCTGACCCGGATAATGATTTCCCGGAATGCAATGAAACCAACAATGTACTCGAAGTTACCGTGAATGTGGTAAATTGTGCTCCTCCCGTAACGAAAGCGAACCTGACACTCGCTTATTGTCATTCGGTAGATGTCACCCCGGTAAATCCGCATACCGTGGCCAATATTACCCTTGTTGCCCATGTTTTAAACAATGGAAATGCAACAGCTGTTGGAACTATTGCAAACCCGATTGAGGTGACTTTTACCTACCCAGGTGGGGTTGGTACATGGACTTCTCCATACGTTGGGAGCCTTGCACCCGGTCAATCAGTGGATATATCAGCTGTAACCCCGCGACCTCTGTCCGGAACGCTGCTTACCGCTTATGTTGATCCGGGAAATTTCATCGATGAATGGAATGAAACAGATGCTGATAACTCTTCTTCCGATAATTTATGCTATGATTTTCAGCCGGTTGCACATTGTGGCTATAATTTTTGGTCGCATAGCTACCACGTGGGGCAGTCTGCTTCTTTATCTGTTGGTGTAAATGTAAGCCATCTTTTTGATTCAAATCCGGTGAAGGTGAAATTTGAAGTGAGCGGGCCCGGAATATCAGGGACCCAGAATCTTGGAAATGCCTTACTCAACAATGCCTCCCGGAATTGCTGGTGCCCCTGGACGGTAGTGCTGCCAAATCCATTTACCTTCTTCCAGGCCGGGACTTACCACTTTACGATGACAACTGATCCGCTGAATGAATATACTGAATGTGATGAAACGAACAATGTTTTGCAGGTTGATGTGACCGTGATAGATGGCGCGGATATGCGTGTTTTATCACAGTTTATCAATCCTACCCCTTTGAACCCCGGAATGAATGAACCGGTGTCACTGATCGTTTCGTATGAAAATATCGGAAATTCAAATGTAAATGATCAGATGAAACTGAAAGTGATGGTTGATGAAGTCTTTCTCGCTGCAATCTACCCTGTCCCGGGACTTGCCACAGGGGATCATAATTCCATTGCCATCCCGACAACCTGGTCAAGTAACCTTCCGGGGGCACATGCCATCCGGGCAATCATCGATGCCGACAACCAGGTGCCCGAAACCAATGAAAGTAACAATGAAGCTACCCGCGCCATCATTGTCGGGGAGGCTGCCAATCTTCATTTCCTGAGCTTTGCAGCATCAAAATCAAACCCGGTATTGCAGGAATACATTCATATCAATTCAGTGATTGGTAATAATGGAGATGTGAATGCCACTGCCAATGTCAAGTTCTTCTATATCAATAATTCAGGCGATACGATTTCAATCGGACAAGCGCCTGTTTCAGTGTTCGCCCATCAAAGTGTCCCCTTGGTAATGCCCTGGGTGGTCGCTGACATTCAAACAACCATCATCGGAAAAATTACAGATGTGAATACGCTCGAATTTAATCCTGATGATAATGTTGCCACAGATGCAATTGGCGGATTTGATGTTTCAATTACTTCGACAACAGCCTGTTTTAATACTAATAATGGAACAATTACCGCTGCCGTTACCGGTGGTACGTCACCATTCTTTTATGGCTGGAGCAATGGTTTCATTGGGCAGACTCTCACAGCTGGTGCCGGTACTTATACCGTAACGGTAACCGACATTACCGGGCTGAGCTCAGCCATGGAAGGCACCATCACAGAATTTGCACCTGTTTCCCCGACAATTTCAGGGACTTCTTCCGTGTGCCTGAATTCAACGGCAAACGTTTATTCCACCGAAACAGGAATGTCAGCCTACACCTGGATGGTTTCCCCTGGCGGGATCATTACCTCCGGGGGCACAGGGAGCGATCACAGTATTACAATTACCTGGAATAATGCAGGGGGTCAATCGGTCAGTGTGAACTACACCAGCCAAAATGGATGTACAGGTGGCACACAAACCATTTTCCCGGTATCAGTTCACCCGCTGTTTGAAGTTGGCTCAATCGCAGCAAACCAGGTAATCTGTTTCAATACACAACCTGCCGAATTAACAGGTACAGCGCCAAACGGAGGTAATTTACCATACACTTTTCAGTGGCAGAGTTCCCCGGATAGTGTTACTTTTGCCAATATCATAGGGGCAACCTCGCTGAATTATTCACCAGGTGCTTTGACGGCCTCTGCCTATTACCGGCAGATGCAGACTTCAGCTACCGGGTGCGGATCATTGACAACAAACATGGTGAAAATTTCCGTTTATCCGCAGTTTGTGGTTGGTTCGGTTTCGACCAGCCAGATGATTTGTAACAATATGGTTCCGGTTCCATTAACAGGGATCGCACCGGAAGGCGGAAATCTTCCATACGCCTATCAGTGGCAGATTTCAACGGATGGTATCTCATTTGAAAACATTACCGGGGCAACAACCCTGGATTATGCCCCGGGTGCTTTGAGTGTAAATACATATTACCGGCAAATGCAGACTTCAGCCAATGGTTGTAATGGCATTTCGTCTTTCAGTAACATTGTAACCATCACGGTAAATCCAATCCTGGTAGCCGGGATCATCGCCGGGAATCAGTTTGTTTGTCCGAATGCGGTTCCCGATACTTTGACAGCAACAGCTCCGACCGGTGGCGCTTGGCCATACACCTATCAGTGGCAGAGTTCCGTCGATCAGGTAACCTTTGGAAATATTCCGGGTGCAACGTCGATCAACCACCAGCCGGCTGCAGTAGGGGCTACGACTTACTTCCGGCTGATCCAGTTCTCGACAGGAGGGTGCAGCATTGCGACCAATTCAGTGACTATTACTGTAAACCCATTGCCACAATCCGATAGAATCGTGACAGGTGTTACTTTTGGCAACGGGCAATCTATCTGTTACGATGCAGCCCACACAGTAACCGTTTCAGGATTAGTGGTTCAGCTGGGAGGGGCGGTAAATATCATTGCCGGCCAAAACATTCTGTTTGAGCCTGGCACAACAGTAAAACCAGGTGGTTATCTGCACGGATTCATCACTGCCAACTGTGTTTGGTGCAACACATCTCCAACGAATAGAATTATTGCCACTGAATCCGACGAATCAAATGGTACCACAACAGTTGAAACATTGATGGGTAAACCGGCGAATAATCTTTTTCGTGTATACCCGAATCCGACAACCGGGGCCTTTACCCTTGAATTATCTGAAATATCTGAAACATCTGTGGTAAAAGTGGAAATATATGGGATGCAAGGGGATAAGCTGCTGAATGATCAGTTCACGGGCGAAAAGGCACATGAATTTAGCCTTGAAGGGAAAGCTTCAGGAATCTACTTCATCCGGGTTTTCTGCGGAGAAAGTTTGGGTTCACAAAAAATAATCAAGCGGTGAGGAACCTGAACCCCCAATAAATTCAAATCAACCCCCGGCGCCTTCTCCCTGAGGAGAAGGCACCGGGGGCTTACCTTGTGGGATTTGGAACTTGGGATTTGGAACTTGGGATTTGGAACTTGGAACTTGGGATTTGGAACTTGGGATTTTTTAGAAGTATGCTATTTATCTTTTTTGAATGTAATAATCCCGATCGATCATGGAAAATACGGATGATTTGGAATTTAGGAAACTGGATTTTGAAGGCCTGAAAACTTTAATTAAATGGGCTGAAGATGAAGGTTGGAATCCCGGTGAATATGATGCTGAGGTATTTTGGACAACCGATCCGGATGGTTTTTATGGTTATTTTCATAAAGGCGAGATGATTGGCGGGGGATCAGTTGTGGTATATGATCCGATGTTTGGGTTTATGGGTTTTTTTATTGTGAAACCAGCTTACAGGGCACGCGGAATCGGACAGATGCTTTGGTACCATCGGCGCGATATTCTGTTGTCGAGATTAAACAAAGAGGCTTCTATTGGAATGGATGGGGTGTTGGCAATGCAACCATTTTATCGAAAAGGTGGTTTTGAAATTGCATTCAGGGATGAACGTCATGAAAAAATTGGCATGGTGTTTCATGTCGATCATAACATTTCAGCCATTGCAGAGCAAGATACTGATGCAATTCTGGCATTTGACCTTAAATGTTTCGGATTTCCGCGGCCAGCATTTATGAAACCCTGGTTGAAATTGCCGGCTGTCAAAACATTTAAGTACGTTCTCAGCGGCACACTTAAAGGTTTTGCAGTTGTCCGCAAGGTAAAGAAGGGATATAAAGTCTGTCCGCTGTTTGCCGATAATGCTGAAGTGGCCGAAGAACTTTACAAGGCGTGTTTAAATTCAGTAGCTGGCGAACCATTATATATTGATATTCCTGTTGTAAATTCGGCAGCAATTGCCATGGTCAGAAAGTACAACACAAACTACGTTTTTGAGTGTGCAAGAATGTATTTCGGCAGAACTCCCCAAATGGATATAAATAAGGTGTTTGGAATTACAACTTTTGAATTAGGATGAAAGTTCCGGTCTTTCAATCTTTACCCGAAATTATCTTTCCACATTTTTGGATGGAAACATGACCGGGGCATTATATCTTGAATTATTCCTAAATTTGCCACACAATTTTTCCTATGAACCTCTCTGCCTTTCAAATAGTGAATCTCGCACTGATCCTGACGCTTCTGATACTATTCATAAGATATCTCTGGCTGGTGTTTGTAAATCGGGATGATGAGCCGGTACAATGGCAGCATGCGTTGAAAAACGGATCCATATCTGCGGTATTGAAAAAAATGAAGAGACGATACCCTGATAAGGTACGCTTTTTCAACTGGTGGTTTCTGGTGGAACGCCTGAAAAAGGAAAATGTTCCGGGGGTTTTTGTTGAATTGGGCGTATATCAGGGAGATAGTGCACGCATCATTCACCATCTGGACCAGGACCGTCCTTTTCACCTGTTCGACACCTTTTCAGGTTTTACGGCAAATGACCTGCGAATGGAAACAGGGGAGGCAGCGACCTATACCACAGATAATTTTGCTGATACCAACGTTCATTCTGTTTTAGCCAAAATAGAGGGTAATCACAATATAATTCTTCATCAGGGACATTTCCCTGAAAGTGCCGCCGGTTTCCATGAACAGGTAGCCCTTGTTAACCTGGATGCTGATTTGTACCTTCCCACCAAAGCAGGACTTGAGTTTTTTTATCCCCTGTTATCCCCTGGAGGAATTCTGATTGTACATGATTATAATCATAAGTGGCCTGGAATTATTAAGGCAGTTGATGATTTTGTGCACACCATCCCTGAGAACATGGTTGCCCTGCCTGATATCAACGGAACGGTGGTGATTATTAAATGTAGCCCAATTGTCCGACATCTCATTTA
This sequence comes from uncultured Bacteroidales bacterium, assembly GCA_903875045.1. GTDB lineage: Bacteria > Bacteroidota > Bacteroidia > Bacteroidales > FEN-979 > CAIVAT01. The sequence goes on along the minus strand of CAIQUS010000215.1, from coordinate 15,775 downwards.
AGGGCATTAGAAATGAGTTCCTGCATTGTTTGAGAGGAATTTAGACTGGGGATTTTTTTTTTAACATTTTTTCACATTTTTCTTGTTCGGTTCAAAATAAGTTGTACTTTTGCACCCTCGAAAACCATATTATGTTTTCGATTGAATTACAAGCCGGAAACGGCAAGGAAACCTGATAAAGTGAAACAACTATAGGTTCCAATCGTAATCAAACCGATGATTACGACAGAAAGTTTCGCGACATTCATACCCTTCCTTATTATTTCCAGCCCATAATTCAGGGATAAGTTCCCATTAACCATCGATGGTTAACCACAGGTTTAAACCTGTGGTTAAAAAAAAAGTTGGTAGTGTTAAATTAATTTGTACTTTTGCACTCCCGTTTGAGGGAAAATTTGTAATAAAAGTTAATAAAACCATTGATATGCCTACGATTTCGCAACTGGTTCGTAAAGGAAGAAAAAAATTAGTAGATAAAAGTAAGTCTCCTGCTTTGGATTCCTGTCCGCAGCGCCGTGGTGTCTGCGTTCGTGTTTATACCACTACGCCAAAAAAGCCAAATTCAGCCATGCGCAAGGTAGCCAGGGTTCGTCTTACCAACGGGAAAGAGGTGAATGCCTATATTCCCGGTGAAGGCCACAACTTGCAGGAACACTCTATTGTAATGATTAGGGGCGGTCGTGTGAAAGATTTACCAGGAGTTCGTTACCATATCATCCGCGGAGCCCTTGATACTTCAGGTGTTGAAGGTCGCAAGCAACGCAGAAGTAAATATGGTGCCAAACGTCCAAAAGAAAAAAAATAATAAATCAGTAAAGGATTAAGCCCTCATAATAGTTAACGGCGGGTTTTACCCGTCGATATAAAACAAAGACCATGAGAAAGTCAAAACCAAAAAAAAGGCCCATACTTCCCGATCCAAGGTTCAGTGATACACTGGTCACAAAATTTGTGAACAATGTCATGATGGCAGGAAAGAAAAATATTGCCTACGAAGTCTTTTATGAAGCCATCGACACTGTCTCAGAAAAGACAAAGGAAGATGGTCTTGAAGTTTTCAAGAAAGCACTGGCCAATGTGACTCCTTCCGTTGAGGTACGAAGCAGGCGAATTGGTGGTGCTACTTTCCAGATTCCATCTGAAATTCGTCCAGGCCGCAAAAGTTCCATTGGCATGAAGTCCCTTGTGAATTATGCACGCAAACGCCATGAAAAGAGTTTTGGACAAAAACTGGCAGCTGAGATCATGGCCGCATATAAGGAAGAAGGCGCCGCATATAAACGCAAAGAAGATACGCATAGAATGGCTGAAGCTAACAAGGCGTTCTCCCATTTTCGCTTTTAAACATATTTGATTTATTACTCGGAAACATACTACGTTTCTATCAGAAAAGAATGACCGGAAAACTCGAAAATACAAGAAACATTGGCATCATGGCGCACATCGACGCGGGTAAAACCACGACGACGGAGCGTATCTTGTATTATACCGGCAGCAATTATAAATTAGGTGAGGTACATGATGGCACAGCCACCATGGACTGGATGGTACAGGAGCAGGAGAGGGGAATCACAATCACGTCGGCCGCAACAACTGTTTACTGGAACTACCTGAATGAAAATTATCGTATCAATCTGATCGATACCCCTGGTCATGTTGATTTTACTGTTGAAGTAGAGCGTTCCCTGCGTGTTTTGGATGGTGCCGTTGCAATTTTCTGTGCAGTTGGCGGTGTCGAACCCCAATCAGAAACTGTTTGGAGACAAGCCAATAAATATAATGTTCCCCGCATCTGCTATATCAATAAGATGGACCGTACGGGGGCTGATTTTTCACATGTTGTTGACCAGATTCATGATAAACTTGGGGCTAACCCGGTCATCATTCAATTGCCCATCGGCGCTGAAGAAGATTTTGCCGGAATAGTCGACCTGATCACAAACAAAGCTTACCGTTGGGATGAAGTGTCCCTGGGACGCGAATATTTTGAAATTCCCATGCCATCAGAAATGACGGACATGGTTCATGAATATCGGATGAAGCTGATTGAAGGTGTTGCCGAAGAGAGTGATGAACTGCTTCATAAATTCATGGAAGATCCGAATTCGATTACCGAAGATGAGATTATTGCTGAAGTACGCAAAGCTACCATTACGGGAAAAATTACTCCGGTAATCTGTGGCGCTTCTTTCAAAAATAAAGGTGTTCAATTGTTGATTGATGCAGTGATTAAATTCCTGCCTTCTCCGTATGACATGCCTGCAGTTGTTGGGATGAATCCTTTTACTGAAAAGGAAGAAACCCGTCATCCTGACCCCAATGAACCTTTTACCGCTTATGCATTTAAAATCGCAACCGACCCTTTTGTTGGAAGGATTGCTTTTTTCCGTGTTTATTCAGGTCAACTCGAGGCCGGGGAAGTTGTGTTAAATACGCGTACCGATAAAAAGGAACGGTTGCTGCGCATCATGCTCATGCATGCCAACAAACAGAATCCACTGAAGCATGTTGAAGCTGGTGAGATTGCTGCTGCTGTTGGATTTAAAGATATTCGTACTGGTGACACACTTTGCGATCTTAAACATCCGCTTATTCTTGAAACAATGGTATTCCCTGAACCAGTGATCAACATGGCAGTGGAACCCAAAACTCAGGACGACCTTGAAAAACTGGCTGTAGCCTTGCATAAACTTGCAGAAGAAGATCCTACCTTTCAGGTTCGGATTGACAATGAAACTGGTCAGACACTGATTAGCGGAATGGGAGAATTGCATCTCGATATCATTGCTGACCGTATGCGCCGCGAATTTAACATTGAAGTAAATCGTGGAAATCCGCAAGTAGCTTATAAAGAGGCAATTATAAACACTGTATTGCACCATGAAGTTTACAAGAAACAAACTGGTGGAAAAGGTCGTTTTGCTGATCTCGTTATTGAGGTAGGGCCGGCAGATGCTGGATTTAAAGGATTGCAGTTTATCAACGAAATTAAAGGTGGGAACATTCCACGTGAATTTATTCCTTCCATCGAAAAAGGTTTGAAAGCGGCCATGACAAATGGACCGATTGTTGGATTTCCAATGGAAAGTGTAAAGGTCCGTCTCATCGATGGCTCATACCATAGTGTTGATTCTGATGCACTTTCATTCCAGGTAGCGGCTGGGTTTGCCTTCAGGGAGGCAAGTAAAAAAGCCAAGGTGGTGATCATGGAACCCATCATGAAATTTGAAATTATTACTCCCAGTGAATATATGGGTGAGGTCACTGGCGACATTACCAAACGCCGCGGACAGGTTGAAGAGGTGGAATCCCGTATCGGAAACCAGGTGATCCGTGGTCGCGTTCCATTGGCAGAAATGTTCGGTTATGTGACAACCTTGCGCAGTCTTTCTTCCGGCAGAGCTACAGAAATGCTGGAGTTTTCAAAATATGATATTACGCCAAAAGAGATTCAAGACGAAGTATTATATAAAATCCGGGGATATGTTCCCGCATATTAAATTTTTATATGAGCCAGAGAATTAGAATTAAACTGAAGTCTTACGATTACAACCTGGTTGACAAATCAGCCGAAAAGATCGTAAAAACCGTAAAGGCTACGGGTGCCGTGGTAAGCGGGCCGATTCCTTTGCCAACGGATAAAAAGATCTTCACGGTACTGCGTTCGACCTTCGTGAATAAAAAATCACGGGAACAGTTTCAGCTCTGCACCTACAAGCGGTTGCTCGACATATACAGTACAACGTCGAAGACCATTGATGCGCTGATGAAACTTGAACTTCCGAGCGGTGTGGAAGTTGAAATCAAGGTTTGATTGTAATTAGACAAGTTAAGTAAAAACGCAAGAAACGTAAGAAATGTCTGGATTAATTGGTAGAAAAATCGGAATGACCAGTATTTACGATGCAAATGGGCGAAACATCCCTTGTACCGTGATCGAAGCTGGCCCTTGTGTGGTAACACAGGTCCGGTTAATGGAAAAAGACGGCTACGAAGCCATTCAGCTTGCTTTCGATGAAAAGAAGGAAAAGCATACAACCAAAGCTGAAATGGGTCACTTTGCCAAAGCTGGTATTACGCCAAAAAAGGTGGTGGCAGAATTCACCCGTTTTGAACAGGATCACCAGAAACAGTTTGGTGATGTTATTCAGGTTGATATTTTCACTGAAGGAGAAATCATTGATGTGGTTGGTATCTCAAAAGGTAAAGGTTTTCAGGGTGTTGTAAAACGTCACCACTTTGCTGGTGTTGGTGAAGCAACTCACGGACAACATAATCGCCTCAGGGCACCTGGTTCTGTTGGTGCTTCGTCATGGCCTTCAAGAGTTATGAAAGGACTTCGCATGGCAGGCAGGATGGGTGGCGATCGCGTAAAAGTGATCAACCTGCAAGTTTTAAAAATTATACTCGAGAAAAACCTGATTTTAGTTAAAGGTGCAGTACCGGGTCACAATGGTTCATATGTAAAGATTGAGCGATGGAAGTAGCAGTATATAACATAAAAGGAACAGCGACAGCCAATATGGTTTCGCTGGACGACTCGATCTTCGCGATCGAACCCAACGACCATGCCATTTATTTGGATGTGAAGCAATACATGGCTAATCAACGCCAGGGTACGCACGACACACTGGAAAAATCTACCATTTCAGGAAGTACGAGAAAACTTCATAAGCAAAAAGGTACCGGTGGTTCACGTAAAGGAAGTATTAAAAGTCCTTTGTTCCGTGGTGGAGCACGTATTTTTGGGCCTCATCCCAGAGATTATAGTTTCAAACTTAATAAAAAGTTGAAGCGTTTGGCCCGCAGGTCAGCTTTGAGTTATAAACTTAAAGATAATCACCTTACCATTCTTGAGGACTTCACATTTGACACACCGAAGACCAAGAATTTTACAGAACTCCTGAAGAATTTCGAATTGACTGGTAAAAAAACGTTGTTAGTCATTGCCAAGTCTGAAGAAAATGTTTTGTTATCAGCACGGAATCTTAAAAGAGTTAAAGTGGTAAATGCCTCCGACCTGAATACTTATGAAATACTTGATGCCACGCAACTCTTGATCACCGCAGGCTCAATCAGGGAAATTGAAAAAATCCATCAGAATTAAACCGATTAATTCGATACGACAATGACAGTTATTATAAAACCGATCATAACCGAGAAAATGACGCATTTGGGCGAAAAGCTCAACCGTTATGGGTTCATGGTTGACCGGAAGGCTAACAAGCTTCAGATTACACAGGCTATAAAAGACCTCTATGGAGTGGATGTAACTTCTGTCAACACCATGGTGTTCTCCGGAAAAAACAAATCACGCTTTACTAAAAGTGGCGTTATTTCAGGAAGAACCAGTACATATAAGAAAGCCATCATTACATTGGCAAAAGGTGAAACTATTGATTTTTACAGCAATATTTAAATAAATGGCGCTTAAGAAATATAAACCGACAACACCCGGTCAGCGGTTTAAAGTAATCAGTACCTATGATGAAATTACTGCAGATGTTCCAGAAAAGAGCTTGCTAGCTCCGTCGAAGAGATCCGGTGGAAGAAACAACGAAGGTAGAATGACCATGCGTTACCTTGGAGGTGGTCATAAGCAGATGTATCGCATTATTGACTTCAAACGTGACAAGGAGAATATCCCTGCCGTAGTGAAAACCATTGAGTATGATCCGAACAGGACTTCCAGGATTGCGTTGGTTGTTTATAATGATGGAGAAAAGAGATACATCGTTGCACCTCACGGGTTGAAAGTTGGCCAGACCATTGTGTCAGGAAAAGGTGTTGCCCCGGAAATTGGAAATGCCCTTTATCTGAGCGAAATACCTTTCGGTACAGTGATTCACAATGTTGAGTTACGTCCGGGCCAGGGTGCAAAGATGGTTCGCAGTGCTGGTGCCCATGCACAGTTGATGTCGCGGGATGGAAAATTTGCTATCCTGAAAATGCCTTCCGGTGAAACGAGAATGATTCTTCAGACTTGTAAAGCCACCGTTGGCATGGTATCAAATATTGACCACAATCTTGAGTCGTATGGTAAGGCCGGTCGCACACGTTGGCTTGGCAGACGTCCGAGAAACCGTGGTGTGGCCATGAACCCGGTTGACCATCCCATGGGAGGCGGTGAAGGCCGTGCTTCAGGAGGACATCCACGCTCACGCAAGGGTACACCTGCAAAGGGTTACAAGACACGTGCACGCAAGAATCAGTCGAATAAGTATATCATTGAACGCAGGAAGAAGTAATCGAAAATACATCATACTATGAGCCGATCGCTTAAAAAAGGTCCGTATATCCACTACAAGCTGGAAAAGAAAGTAACGGAACTTCTGGAATCTAAGAAAAAGACCGTCATTAAAACATGGTCGCGTGGTTCCATGATCTCTCCCGATTTTGTTGGACAGACAATAGCTGTTCATAATGGTAATAAGTTTATCCCGGTATATGTTACCGAGAACATGGTAGGCCATAAATTGGGAGAATTTGCACCGACCCGGATTTTCAGGGGTCATGCCGGTAATAAAGATAAAGGAAAGAAGTAACCTCTTAATTCAGATAGATTATGGGAGTTAGAACCCGCACCAGAGCCGAGAACCGTAAAGAGGCTAAAAAGAATGTGGCTTTTGCCAAACTGAATAATTGTCCGACCTCACCGCGTAAAATGCGTTTGATTGCTGACCTCATCCGGGGGAAGCGTGTGGAATTGGCCTTGCATATTCTGAAGCACAATGCGAAACAGCCTTCTGAGAGATTGCGCAAGTTGTTATTGTCTGCAATCGCAAATTGGCAGATGAAAAACGAAGGTTTACGTATCGAAGACAGTGACCTGATCGTAAAAGAAGTTTTTGTTGATAGCGGGCGACAGTTGAAACGGTTGCTGACAGCTCCCCAGGGACGCGCACACAGGATTCGCAAACGTTCAAATCATGTGACCATACTTCTCGACAGTCTGAATAAACCGGATGTTGAAGTAGAGGAAACCGAAGAAGTTGAAGAACAGAAGTAATTAATTTAATAAGCAATAATTAAAAGTAAGTTTTAATGGGACAAAAGACCAATCCGATTGCTAACAGGTTAGGCATCATCCGCGGCTGGGATTCAAACTGGTTCGGCGGGAAGAATTTTGAGCCCAAGCTTGTCGAGGACGAAAAAATTCGTAAGTATTTGAATGCACGTCTTGCCAAGGCAGGCATTGCAAAAATCGTAATTGAACGAACCTTGAAGCTGGTAACTGTTACCATTCACACTGCCCGTCCGGGTATTATTATCGGGAAGGGTGGTCAGGAAGTTGACAAATTAAAGGAAGAGTTGAAAAAAATCACCAAGAAGGAGATTCAAATCAACATTTCCGAGATCAAAAGACCGGAAATTGATGCTGTCATTGTAGGTAATACTGTGGCTAGTCAGATTGAAGGCAGGATCTCCTATCGCCGTGCGATCAAAACTTCCATTGCATCTGCCATGCGGATAGGTGCAGAAGGAATTAAAATCATGATTTCAGGTCGTGTTGGTGGAGCTGAAATGGCTCGTCGGGAGCAATATAAGGAGGGACGTATTCCTCTTCATACTTTCCGTGCCGATATTGATTATGCTACAGCCGAAGCTCATACAACGTACGGAATTATCGGCATCAAGGTTTGGATTTGCAAAGGTGATATCTATGGTCGTCCCGACTTGGTACCTGATGCATCGACAACCAAAGTAAAGCCTGCACAACATCGTGGTGGCGATCGTCCTGGTGGCGACCGTGACCGTGGCCGGGGTGATCGTGGAGATCGTGGTGGAGATCGTGGTGGTGACCGTGGAGGTGATCGCTCCAATGATCGCCGTGGTGACCGTGGACCCTCAAGGGATGGCGGAAAACCCCGCGGTGGAGCAACTGGAAGAAGATAATTGAAAGCATCGTAACCCATAATATAGTAGAATAATGTTACAGCCAAAGAAAACGAAGTACAGAAAGCAGCAGAAAGGAAAGATGAAGGGCAATGCCCAACGTGGTCATCAATTAGCTTTTGGCTCATTCGGTATCAAAACATTGGAAGAGGCGTGGATCACTGGTCGTCAGATCGAAGCAGCACGTCAGGCAATTACCCGCCACATGAAACGTGAAGGACAGCTCTGGATTCGGATTTTTCCTGATAAACCGGTCACCAAGAAACCCGCGGAAGTACGTATGGGTAAAGGAAAGGGAGCACCGGAGTATTTTGTTGCACGTATCAATCCAGGCCGTATACTTTTTGAAATCGAGGGTGTCTCCTTGGTTACAGCTAAAGAGGCCCTTCGTCTGGGGGCTCAGAAACTGCCGGTTCAGACAAAAACAGTCATGCGTAAGGATTACGTAGAAGAAGCAATATAAGTAAAGACCGGGTTAGCCTGTCTATAAAACAAATAAAATGGAACAGAAAGTTATCAGAGAATTAACGTCGGCCGAAATTCTGGAAAGGATGGATGAAGAAAAGCGACAGCTCACAAAGCTTAAGCTTAACCATGCTGTCTCTCCATTGGAAAACCCAAATAAGATTAAGGCTTATCGCAAAACGATCGCGCGGCTTCTGACGGAATTGCGTCGCAGGGTGATGAACGGTGAAACAATCAGCAAAACTGCAAAATTATAGTAAAGATGGGGTTCGCCCCGTCTCAACATAATCAACAATATGGAAACGAGAAACCTAAGAAAAGAAAAAACCGGTATCGTTGTCAGCAATAAGATGGAGAAATCTGTCGTGGTTGAAGTCGAACGTAAGGTAAAGCATCCTAAATACGGAAAGTTCGTAAAGAAATCTTCCCGGTTCATGGCCCACGATGATAAGAATGAATGCAGCGAGGGTGATAAAGTGCGGATTGCTGAAACCAGGCCGCTCAGTAAGAATAAATGTTGGAGACTTGTCGAAATCATTGAAAAGGTTAAATAGCCATGGTACAACAAGAGTCAAGATTAACAGTCGCAGATAATAGCGGAGCCAAGGAAGTTCTTTGTATTAAAGTACTTGGCGGTACCCGCAAGCGGTATGCCCGGGTGGGCGACCGGATCATCGTAACGGTAAAACATGCACTGCCCTCAGGCAATATCAAAAAGGGCACGGTATCAAAAGCGGTGGTTGTAAGGACAAAAAAAGAGACACGCCGTGCTGATGGTTCATACATCCGGTTTGATGACAATGCAGTTGTGTTGCTCAACAACGCCGGTGAAATGATCGGTACACGTATCTTTGGTCCGGTAGCCAGGGAGTTACGCGAAAAACAATTCATGAAAATCGTTTCTTTAGCACCAGAAGTGCTTTAAGCATTTATAAATTATCTCATGCAGAAGAAGTTAAACATACGAAAAGGCGACACAGTGATGGTCATTGCCGGTGATTCCAGAGGTCAGCAAGGCAAAGTGCTTCGCGTTGATACTGAAAAATACAAGGCCATCGTAGAAGGGGTTAACATGGTATCAAAACATACCAAACCCAACGCCAAAAGTCCACAGGGCGGCATCGTAAAAATGGAAGCCCCCGTGCATCTTTCCAACCTGAAGATCGTTGATAAATCGGGTAAACCGACACGTATCGGCAGGAAATTGGATCCCAAGACGGAAAAATTGGTTCGCTACTCAAAAAAATCAGGGGAGGTTATAAAATAATGGATTATTCACCAAGATTAAAAGAAAAGTACCTGAAGGAGGTTGTTCCTGCGTTAACTAAGCAGTTCAGCTATAAAACCCCCATGCAGGTTCCACGGATCAACAAAATTTGTCTGAACCAGGGATTGGGCATTGCCAACACGGACAAGAAATTCATCGACAACGGGATCAACGAAATGACGATGATTACAGGTCAGAAGGCTGTGTCGACCAAGTCCAAAAAAGACATTTCGAATTTCAAGTTGAGAAAAGGAAATCCGATTGGTGTGCGCGTTACCTTACGTGGCGAAAGGATGTATGATTTCCTCGATCGTTTGATTTCTGTGGCTTTACCACGTGTTCGTGATTTTCGCGGAATCAGCGACAAAGGATTTGATGGACGTGGAAACTACACGCTGGGTATTACCGAGCAGATCATCTTCCCTGAAATCGACATCGATAAGGTGACAAGGATTAACGGAGTTGATATCACTTTCGTGACTTCAGCACGGAATGATCGGGAGGCACATGCATTGTTGAAAGAATTTGGAATTCCTTTTAAAACAAAGTAAATATATGGCAAAAGAATCTATCAAAGCCAGAGAGCGCAAACGTGAACGAATGGTTGAACAGTTTGCAGATAAGCGTAAGGCCCTTAAAGAAGCCGGCGATTATATCGCACTTCAGAAATTACCTAAAAACGCTTCGCCAATTCGTTTGCACAATCGTTGCAAACTCACCGGTCGTCCGAAAGGTTACATGCGCCTGTTTGGCGTTTCACGTATCAATTTCAGGGAAATGGCCAACAAAGGTTTAATTCCCGGAGTAAGAAAAGCCAGTTGGTAATATTATAGGACAGGAACACTTCGGTGGACCTGAAAGGAAAAGAAAATAACAAACAAATAAATACAAAAATAAATGGTTACGGATCCCATTGCAGATTATTTGACAAGAATCAGGAATGCCGTTTTGGCCAACCATCGGGTTGTCGAAATTCCAAAGTCAAAGATCAAGGAAGAAATTACACGTATTCTCTTTGAAAAAGGATATATTCTTAATTATAAATTTGAGAATGAACCACGCCCGGGAGTTATAAAAATTGCGCTCAAATATCATCCTGTATCTAAATTGTCAGCAATTAACAGTTTGGTGAGGATTTCAAAACCCGGATTAAGGAAGTATGTTGACAATGAACATCTGCCGCGTGTTTTGAATGGTTTGGGTATCGCGATTCTGTCAACTTCCCACGGTGTAATGACCGATAAGGAAGCCCGCACACAGAATGTTGGCGGTGAGGTATTATGTCACATCAGTTAATTAGGAGAATATAACATGTCAAGAATAGGAAAACTACCAATTGTAATACCGGCTGGCGTGAAGATTTCTGTCTCCGAGTCCAATTTGGTAACTGTCAAAGGACCTTTGGGAGAACTTCAGCAACAGGTTGACCCAAAAATAACCCTGAAGATCGAAGCTGATACTGTTACGGTTGAACGGCATTCAGAGGAACGTGACGACCGCTCAAAGCACGGACTTTATCGTTCACTGGTTTTCAATATGGTGAAGGGTGTGTCTGAAGGGTTTACCACAGTTCAGGAATTGGTTGGTGTTGGATACAAAGCCACCGGTACAGGGCAGCTTCTTGAACTTGCCTTAGGCTTTTCACACAACATCCTCCTGGAACTTCCGGATGCAATTCAGGTTGCAACAACAGCTGTTAAAGGAAAAAACAACTCTATTATTTTAAAATCAGTTGACAAACAACTTCTTGGACAGGTTGCAGCCAAAATCCGTTCTTTCCGTCGTCCGGAGCCATACAAGGGTAAGGGAATTCGCTTCCAGGGTGAAGAGATCAAGAAGAAGGCTGGTAAATCGGCAGCCGGGCAGTAAGCCCATATAACCCGGAACTTAAGTGCCGGGCTATAAAATAGAGAAACATAATCGTTTTAAACAGAATACAATGGCTATCAAGAGTAGAAAAGAATTTCGCAGGTTCAGGATCAAAAAAAGGATACGTAAAATCGTAGAAGGGACTCCTGACAGGCCTCGCATGACCGTGTTTCGCAGTTGCAAAGCTATTTACGTGCAGTTGATCGATGATCAGGCCGGAAAAACGCTTGTTTCTGCTTCATCCATGGAAAAAGGAATGAATGACCAGAAGGGTACCAAGACCGAAATGGCAAAAAAGGTAGGGAAATTTGTTGCTGAAAAGGCGATTCAGGCTGGTATTGAAAAGGTTGTTTTTGATCGTAATGGTTATTTATATCATGGCAGGGTAAAATCTTTGGCCGATGCTGCCAGAGAAGGTGGCCTAAAATTCTAAGGAAGATATGACAAACGTTAATGTAAAAAGAGTAAAGTCGAGTGAAATCGAATTCAAGGATCGCCTGGTAAGCATTCAACGTGTTACCAAAGTAACCAAAGGGGGTCGTACATTCAGCTTTTCTGCCATTGTTGTGGTTGGAAATGAAAACGGTGTTGTTGGTTATGGTCTTGGTAAGGCAAAAGAAGTCACAGCGGCTATTGCCAAAGGTGTGGACGATGCCAAAAAGAATCTGATCAAGGTGCCAATCCTTAAAGGTACGATTCCTCATGACCAGTTGGGCAAGTACAGTGGTGCGCTTGTGTACCTCAAGCCTGCTGCACCTGGAACAGGAGTAATAGCCGGTGGTGCTATGCGTGCAGTGCTGGAGAGTGTCGGAGTAAAAGACGTTCTTGCAAAATCAAAAGGTTCGTCAAACCCGCATAGTGTGGTAAAAGCTACGATCAATGCCCTTATCAAGTTGAGGGATCCGTATACAATTGCCCAACTCAGAGGGATTGAATTGAATCAAGTATTTAATGGCTAAGTAATTATTAAAGGCTGTTCAAAAAAATGGAAAAGATAAAAATAACACAGGTTCGCAGTGGCATCGGCAGACCGTTGCGTCAGAAACGTACCCTTCAGGCACTGGGATTGAAACGGATCCGCCATACGGTGGAGCATGATGCAACTCCTCAGATTCTAGGTATGGTCAATAAGGTTCAGCACCTGGTTACATTCGAAAAAGTATAACAAAAGATAAACGATACTGAAATGGATTTAAGCAATCTTAAACCGGCAAAAGGTTCGACAAAAAAGGTAAAGCGTATTGGCAGGGGACAAGGTTCCGGGCATGGAGGCACATCTACCCGTGGTCATAAAGGAGCGAAGTCACGTTCAGGATACTCAAAAAAATTGGGGTATGAGGGCGGACAAATGTCTTTGGTCAGACGTGTACCCAAATTCGGGTTCAAGAACTTCAACCGGGTTGAATATAAAGGAATCAACCTCGATGTTTTGCAACAAATTGCAGAAAAAAAGGATATCACGGTGATTACCCGGGATGTACTTATTGAAAGCGGATATGTTTCAAAGAGTGACCGGATTAAAATCCTTGGTCGTGGTGAATTAAAAGCCAAACTTGAAATTACCGTACATGCTTTTTCGGCTACCGCGCGGAAAGCAATAGAAGAATTAGGTGGAGTCGCTAATACAATTTAAATTTGTTTGAATGAAAAAACTGATTCAAACCATACGAAATATCTGGAAGATTGAAGATCTTCGCAAGAGGATTCTTTATACTATCGGAATAATCCTGATCTATCGTCTGGGATCTTATGTGGTACTTCCCGGCGTTGACCCTAGTATGCTTGCCAATCTTCAGAATCAGACTGAAGGGGGCCTCTTGGGTCTGTTGAATATGTTCTCCGGTGGTGCATTTTCCAATGCCTCGATTTTCGCTTTGGGGATTATGCCTTATATCTCCGCATCCATTGTGATGCAGTTGCTGGGTATGGCAATACCATACTTCCAGAAACTTCAGAAAGAGGGTGAAAGTGGCAGGAAAAAGATCAACCAAATGACACGTTATCTAACCGTCATTATTTTGATTTTCCAATCGCCAGCCTATATTGCCAATCTTGCATCTCAATTACCTGCAGAAGCAATTTCACCTTTCAACCCAAACATTACACACCATTCAGTATTCTCCTTCTTTGGGATTTCATCAATCATTATCCTGACCGCAGGATCCATGCTTGTAATGTGGCTCGGTGAGCGTATTACTGACAAAGGGATCGGCAACGGGATATCGCTGATTATCATGATCGGAATTATAGCACGTTTACCTTTTTCTTTGTTTTCAGAGCTTGTTTCGAGAATGGAACAGAAAGGCGGGGGGCTTGTGTTTTTTGTAATTGAAATAGCATTCCTGGTACTGGTGGTTCTTGTGACTATTTTGCTTGTGCAGGGTACCCGGAAAATACCGGTCCAGTATGCAAAGAGGATTGTTGGGAACAAACAATACGGCGGTGTTCGTCAGTATATACCATTAAAAGTAAATGCTGCAGGAGTTATGCCTATTATTTTTGCTCAGGCGATTATGTTTCTTCCTTTGACAATTGCAGGATTTGCCAGTAATGATACTCTAACCGGATTTGCACGTGTGTTTACAGATATCAATGGAGTGGTGTATAATCTTACTTTCTTCATCCTGATTATCCTGTTTACCTACTTTTATACAGCTATTACGGTTAATCCTAATCAAATGGCTGAGGATATGAAAAAGAACGGAGGCTTCATTCCCGGGGTTAAACCGGGGAAAAAGACTTCAGAATTCATAGATGATGTGATGTCACGTATTACCTTACCAGGTTCAATTTTTCTGGGTTTTGTAGCGGTGATGCCATCACTTGTTCGTATTGTGGGAATTACATCCCAGTTTGCGCAATTCTATGGCGGAACCTCCCTGTTGATTCTTGTCGGAGTAGTTCTTGATACCTTGCAGCAAATTGAAAGCCACCTGTTGATGCGTCATTATGACGGACTGACAAAGTCAGGTAGAATCAAGGGACGTTCATCCTATGCTGTTGCCGGTCAGTAGTCTATGTTTAACAAACAGATGACGGTAAAGTCGGCTGACGAGATTGAATTACTGAGAGAAAATGCCATCATAGTTAGCAAAACACTCGCAGAAGTTGCGAAATATATAAAACCCGGTGTTAGCACGATAACACTTGACAAAATAGCTGAAGATTTTATCCGGGCGGAAGGCGCAATACCTGGATTTAAAGGTTACAGAGGTTTTCCGGGAACCTTATGTGTTTCCACCAATGAAGAGGTGGTTCATGGAATTCCGGGCAACAGAGTTCTTAGAAATGGTGATATAGTTTCGATTGACTGCGGATGTCAAAAGGATGGTTTTTTTGGTGATTCGGCCTACACGTTTCCAGTTGGGGAAGTGTCGGAGGAGGTGTTAAACCTGCTGAAACGGACCAAAGAATCGTTGTTTATGGCGCTGAATGTCGCTGTAACGGGAAGAAGGGTTGGTGATATCAGTGCAGTGATTCAGGAATATGTGGAAGGTTTTGGCTATTCGGTTGTGAGAGAGCTTGTAGGACATGGAATCGGACGGCAGTTGCACGAAAAACCGGATGTTCCAAATTACGGAAGGAAAGGATCAGGTGTAAAAATGGCGACCGGACTAACAATCTGCATTGAACCCATGATCAATATGGGATTGAAAGCAGTGGTTCAGGACAGCGATGGCTGGACCATTCGTACTGCAGACAGGATGCCTTCGGCACACTTTGAGCTTACGGTTGCTGTAAGAAAGGATAAAGCAGATGTTCTTTCAACCTTCCGGTACATTGAAGAAGTTTTA
Organism: uncultured Bacteroidales bacterium; assembly: GCA_903875045.1. Taxonomy (GTDB): domain Bacteria; phylum Bacteroidota; class Bacteroidia; order Bacteroidales; family FEN-979; genus CAIVAT01. Next base: position 484 of record CAIQUS010000215.1, on the reverse strand, counting down.
GGATCTAGGAGTATATAGTATGGCAAAACAATCATCAATTCAACAGGATGGAACGGTCATTGAATCCCTGGGAAATGCAATGTTCCGAGTGGAATTAGAGAATGGGCACGTAATTACGGCACATATTTCGGGTAAAATGAGGATGCATTACATTAAAATCCTCCCCGGAGATCGGGTACGGATTGAAATGTCACCATATGATTTATCAAAAGGAAGAATTACGTTCAGATATCAATAGACATAAAGTAAACGTAAAATGAAAGTAAGAACATCAATTAAAAAAAGATCTGCTGATTGCAAGATCGTTCGACGGAATGGCAAATTATATGTCATTAACAAAAAGAACCCAAAGTTTAAACAAAGACAAGGTTAAATTTTACAAACATAAAATTGGATTAATATGGCCAGAATTGCAGGTATTGACTTACCTAACAATAAACGAGGTGAAATTGGGCTGACCTATATCTTTGGTATTGGAAGAAGC
>CAIQUS010000214.1 GCA_903875045.1 uncultured Bacteroidales bacterium | reverse complement strand
GTTTTTCTACAATCATATCAGCCCTTCGGGTTTTGTTTCCGTGTTCAGCACTGGTTTTTCTACAATCATATCAGCCCTTCGGGTTTTGTTTCCGTGTTCAGCACTGGTTTTTCTACAATCATATCAGCCCTTCGGGCTTTGTTTTCGGGTTCAGCACGGGTTTTTTCCTGGCTTGTCCAGATCAGATTCAAAATTTAAAATCTTATTATACTAACACTCTTTAGTTTCCCCTTTGGGATTTGGAACTTGGAATTTGGAACTTGGAATTTTTTAAAAATGTACTATTTTATCCCGTTTTGAGTATAATTATTCCGATTGGCAACGTAGTTGCCCAATCTTTGTAGCTAATAAATCAGGCAAAAGCATCAAAGCAGCGTAGCGGCGGCATATTGTAAAGATTTCGCCCCTGAGGGGCTATATGATTTTTTGGCATTTCCATGCTCCTCCGGGGCGGGTTGATTCTGTGGTTTCCTATTCTTACAATCGTCAGCACTTGTTTGGTTCAGGGATATCCGGGTTAGATTAATATCAGGTTATCTGCTTGAATCCCGAAGGGATGACATGATTATAGCAAATGATCGGTTGAATGTGCATAAAACCCCGAAGGGGTGAAATAAATGCAAATAATATCCGATAAATAACGACAAACAATGAATTATATTTTTGTTTGTTCAAAGGTAGTTGATTTTTATCATGGCAATCAATGGATTCACAGAGAAATCAGGGAGGAATATCGAAAAACAGACCAGGTTATCCGGATGTTAATTATCATTGCAACAAAATTCGACCTATATGAGAACTAAATCATTATTTAACCTCCTTCTGGGAGGGTTATTCATTTCCGCCCTTTTATTGGGTGGTTGTAAACCAAAAAAACCAATGCAGGTAAGGCAAATTCCGCTTGAGGATTTCTTCAAAAATCCGGAAAAAGCGCGCTATCAGATTTCCCCCGACGGGAAGTACTTTTCGTACATGGCCCCGTATGAAAAACGGATGAATATTTTCGTTCAGGAAATTGGCACGGAAAAAGCCATTCAGCTTACTACTGAGAAGGACCGGGACATTTCCGGCTACTTCTGGAAAAATCCAACCCGGATCGTCTATCTCAAAGATACGGGTGGTGATGAGAACTTTAAATTGTACGGTGTCAACATCGATGGGTCAAACCTGCAGTGTTTCACCGACTTCCCTAAGGTGAGGACTGAAATCCTCGACGACCTGTACGACTTCCCTGATGAGCTGATCATCGGGCTGAACAAACGCAATCCTGAAGTATTTGATCCGTACCGGCTGAATATCGTGACAGGAAAGATGACCCAACTGGCTGAAAACCCGGGCAATATCCAGGGATGGATCCTTGACCACGATGGCAAGCTTCGCGCAGCTACCGCTATTGTTGATGGCGTGAATACCCAACTGTTATACCGTGAGAAGGAAACAGACCAGTTCAAACCGGTACTTACCACCAATTTCAAGGAGAGCCTTTCACCGCTCATGTTCACATTCGATAACAAGAATTTATATGCAACATCGAACCTTGGCCGCGACAAAAGCGCCATTGTGATCTTTGATATTGCCAATGGAAAGGAGATCCAAACGCTCTATGAAAACAAGGATTATGATGTGAGTGATGTGACCTGGTCGCGGTTGCAGAAAAAACTTATCTGTGCAAACTATGAATCATCAAGGCAGGAGCGTTACTTTTTTGATGAGGAGGGCAGGAAAATGTTTGATAAAATCCAGGCTAAACTTGGAAATTATGTATTCAACATCACTTCGCTTACCAAGGCAGAGGATAAGTTCATGATCCGTACTTACGGTGACCGCTCCATGGGAGGCTACTTCGTGTATGATGTTGCCAAAGACAGCATGCAGAAGGTGGCCGATATTGCCCCCTGGTTAAAGGAGGAGGAACTTGCCGAAATGGTCCCCATTGAATATACTGCCCGTGACAGTGTGAAGATTCAGGGATACCTTACACTTCCGGCCGGATATACGATGGAAACAGCAAAGGATTTGCCTGTCGTCGTAAATCCCCACGGAGGTCCATGGGCACGCGACAGCTGGTATTTCAATCCTGAGATTCAATTCCTTGCCAACCGGGGATATGCAATTCTGCAGATGAATTTCAGGGGTTCCACCGGGTACGGAAGAATATTTTGGGAAAAATCATTCAAAGAATGGGGAAAGACCATGCAGGATGATATTACAGATGGTACCCAATGGCTGATTACGAAAGGCATTGCGGATGCTAAGAAGATAGCGATCTATGGAGGCAGTTATGGCGGTTATGCCACCCTTCAGGGGCTCGTGCGTGAACCGGATCTGTATGCAGCAGGAGTTGATTACGTGGGTGTATCAAATTTGTTCACCTTTATGCAAACCATACCTCCCTACTGGAAACCCATGCTCGACATGATGTATGAGATGGTTGGCAATCCAAAGACCGATAGTGCCCAGTTTGTGGCAACATCACCGGCACTGAATGCTGATAAGATTAAAACGCCGTTGTTCGTCGCCCAGGGAAAGAATGACCCCCGTGTAAACATTGCCGAGTCGAACCAGATGGTGGATGCCTTGAAAAAACGCAATATTACGGTTGAATATATGGTAAAGGATAATGAAGGCCATGGTTTTCATAATGAGGAAAACCGGTTTGATTTTTACCGGGCCATGGAGAAATTCTTAGGACAACACCTGAAATAGCATATTTCAAGACCCAAATTTGACATTTCAGATTTGAGTCCACTCCGAAAAGTAGTTTATTCATCAAATCACCATTAAAAAATTGTTAAACCGCAAAGAACACAAAGAAACCGCAAAGGGCCGCAGAGATAACTCGCAGATAATTATAACTTTGCGAAACTCTGCGAAAAAACT
>CAIQUS010000213.1 GCA_903875045.1 uncultured Bacteroidales bacterium | reverse complement strand
CTTCCTTACCACCTTACCGTTTTACCACCTTACCGTTTTCTTCAACTGGTAAAACAGTAAAACAGTAAAATGGTGCAGGGAGAGTGCTTAGCAGAACCTTCCTTACCACCTTACCGTTTTACCACCTTACCGTTTTCTTCAACTGGTATAAACAGTAAAACAGTAAAATGGTAAAGGGAGAGTGCTTAGCAGAACCTTCCTTACCACCTTACCGTTTTACCACCTTACCGTTTTCTTCAACTGGTAAAACAGTAAAACAGTAAAATGGAAAAGGGTGAGTGCTTAGCAGAACTTCCTTACCACCTTACCGTTTTACCACCTTACCGTTTTATTCTACTGGGGATGAGGCATAGAAGATGGCGAAAGACTGGTCACAGACTGGTCAAGGATTGGTCAAAGACTGGTCAAGGATTGGTCAAAGACTGGTCAAGGATTGGTCTCTGACTGGTCAAAGACTGGTCAAAGACTGATCAAAGACTGGTCAAAGACTGATCAAAGACTGATCAAAGACTGATAAATGACAATTTTCGGGGCTGTGTTTTAAACGAATTCTTCAACGCCGAAACTTGAGTGTTTCATTGCTTGCATTGTTTCGCATAGAATTGAGAATTATAATAACTTTGCTCCTCAAGTATTAACCTGACTATTATGAAAACCATTTTTTTCCTTTTCTTACTTCTTTGCGGAGCTATTCTGCTAACGGGGTCGGCTATTATCGCGCAGACGAAGGATGCCATCCGGACATCTTTGGCTTTTGATCCTTACAAGGATTACCCGGTATATGACGGGGATGACCTGGGGGTACGCTATTCGCCGGCCCAGACTATTCTGAAAATCTGGTCGCCGCCGGCGCAGGAGATGAAGCTGAAGTTGTATAAAACCTCCACCGGGAATGACCTGATCGAAGAAATACCCTGCATAAAGGATGGAAAAGGAGTCTGGAAAGCGGTGGCTGGCGGAGACCGGAAGAATACCTATTATACCTTCCAGGCAAAGATCGGCGGGAAATGGATGGATGAAAACCCCGATCCCTATTCCAGGGCGGTTGGTGTAAACGGCAAGCGTGGCGAGATCATCAATCTGAAAGAAACGGATCCTCCCGGCTGGGCGAAAGACAAGGCCCCTACCTTTGGCAACCCTGTGGATGCTGTCATTTACGAGCTTCATCTGCGCGATCTTTCCATTGCCGCCAACTCGGGCATTCAAAACAAAGGCAAATTTCTTGGTCTGGCCGAAAAGGGCACCATTAACAGCCATGGTCAGAGCACCGGGCTCGACCACATCGCCCAGTTGGGGGTGACGCATGTCCACCTGCTTCCCGCCTTTGATTTTATGTCGGTGGATGAATCAAAACCGAATGTTCCTCAATATAACTGGGGCTATGATCCGCTGAATTACAATGTTCCGGAAGGGTCCTATTCAACGGATGCAGAAGATGGAAAAGTACGCATCCGGGAGTTCAAGGAGATGGTGAAGGCGATGCATGCAAAGGGGCTCCGCGTGGTGATGGATGTTGTTTACAACCACACCGGGAGCACCTACAACTCGAATTTCGACCAGTTCGTTCCCGGCTATTATTACCGGCAATGGGAAAAGGATGGTAAATACAGCAATGCGTCGGGGTGCAGCAACGAAACAGCCTCCGACCGTGCCATGGTGCGCAAGTTCATCATTGAATCGGTCATCTGGTGGGTTCGGGAATATCATGTTGACGGATTCCGTTTCGATCTGATGGCGATCCATGATATCGAAACCATGAACGCTGTCTCGGCCGCCCTGCACGCCATCGATCCGACGATCCTCATTTACGGCGAAGGATGGACTGCCGGCGATTCACCCCTGCCCGAAAAGTACCGGGCCCTGAAGAAAAATGCATCCCTGATGAACGGCGTGGCGGTTTTCAGCGACGATATCCGGAACGCTGTCAAGGGAAGTGTTTTTGAAGATGAGAGTACCGGCTTTGCGACAGGAGCCTCCGACATGGCCGAATCGGTGAAATTCGGGATCGTTGCCGCCGGGGAACATCCCCAGGTTGACTGCTCCAAAATAAAATTTTCCAATGCACCCTATACCAAAAATCCAGGGGAGGTGATCAATTATACTTCTTGTCACGATAACCAAACCCTCTACGACAAGCTGAAGGTATCGAGACCGGATGCTTCTGAAGAGGACTTGGTGAAGATGGACAAACTGGCCAACACCATCGTGTTTACATCACAGGGAATCCCTTTTCTGCATGCCGGAGAGGAGCTGAAACGGACCAAGGGAGGGGAGCACAACTCCTACAACAAACCCGATTCGGTGAACCGGATCAACTGGGACTGGAAATACGAAAACAGGGAACTGTTCAACTATTATAAAGACCTGATCACCCTCCGGAGGGATCACCCGGCTTTCAGGATGCCGACAGGTGAGATGATCAGGAAACACCTGTTATTTCTTCCGTCAGAAGATCCCCAGGTGGTTGCTTACCAGTTGAAAGACCATGCGAACAACGATCCATGGCAACAGATTTTGGTGATCTTCAACGGTTCGGCCCTGGAGAAAAAAGTTTCACTTCCTGAAGGAACCTGGAAGATCGCACTCAGCGATTACCGGTTTGGGCACCAGGGGAAAACCGTGGCTGACCGGGCTTTTGTTGCGCCCTATTCATCCATGATCCTCTATTTGGATTAGGCTCAGAACAAAATATCTTATTTTTTTATGGCACTCTTCAAATAGGTGAATGCCTTCAGAACATCCTTTACCTCAGAAACACTTCCACACTGGAAAGACTGTTCGTCCAACTTGTCTGACGATTTTGGAGAATCATATTTACTGATGCAATCATTGCACTCAGCCAAAACACCCCTGGAAGGCCCGTCGACATGTATAAATGAAAACCAATCCGACCTGACCTTATGATTGAGCGAACTGGACAATTTTACCTCATTCAGGTTAAACCGGTAAATTTCTTCCGGGGCGTTGATGGTAAGAATCCCTTCACGACTGATGCCGAGAATAATGGAATATAACAACCGTGTGTTGATGAATTCAATGGCTTCAGCCGCATTTGAATAGCTGTTAACCCTTACTGCACACAGGTTTTTTAGTCCGGGTATTGTATTGGGATCCAGGTTGGCATAAGTACACTTCAGATAATAAAGAACCGTAATTACCTTATAAGCTTTTACCCTGCCAGGTGTTTGAAAAGATTTCCTGGTGATCTGTTCCAATCCTTCATCATGTTTTTTCAGGCCGATGCAGAAATCACCGTAAATTCTGACTTTTGAACCATCTTCCGCATCATTGTAACCAAATTCAGCTTTTAAAAGATCCACCTTGTAATCTTCATCGGGACTGTTGATGGTCATCAATCCCTTTTCATCGATCCCCGTGATGACGGAGTAGGAGAGGTTCTCATTGATAAAATCGATTGCTTCACCCACTGTTTTAGCCGTAAAGGTTGAATCACCTGTTTTAAGGGTTTTAGAACCTGTTGAAGTACTGTTTTTATCGGAAGAGTACTTGCTTTTTAAGAATTTGAATGCGTTGATCACCATTTTCGCATCATTCTCCGATTCACATAAAAATGATTGCCTGCTTGTTTTTTCTGTCAGTGTTTTATGATCGTAGTGCTCGATGCCATTGTCAGAAGTTACCCGTACCCGGTTGTCACTGTTGCCATCGTTGAAGTTAAAAGTGGCATTGTGCAGGTTGAATTTTATCTTTTCACCAGGTGTGCTGATTGTCACTGTACCGTCCGCGTCGATCCGCTGCAAAACAGAATGAGATAGCCGGTCATTGATAAAATCTTTTGCTTCGTCGGCAGTAGTGTACTGGGCGAAACTGTTCAATGTCATTAAAAACAGAACTAACAAGCCTGCAGTTTTAGATATGATGCTCAGTGTTTTCTGTGTTCCCATGGTGGATTTTGGTTTAATGTTTTTTACTTTCAAAGGGCTATTTGACGTGATGAAAAGTTGAACGTTACAGTTTCATCCTGTTAATTTTAAATTTATGATTGATCGCCTTGCCACCTTACCGTTTTACCACCTTACCGTTTATTCTTGTAAGGACATCACTGGCAGTATTTCCGGATTTGCTCATCTGCCATTTTATAACCCAACGCTGCTGCTCTGGTTAAATCCAGGCATCCCTCGTATTTCAGGTCTGCTTTGATTTTGGCCAATCCCCGGTCATAATAAGCAGCTGCATATTTGGGGTTGAGTGCGATGGCCATGTTATACTCCTTGATTTCATTGGAGTTGCCAGGGGTATAAACAGACCCGTCTGCGTTGTAAGCCACAATTTCATACCGTGCGTCGACCTCTGTAACCTTCATGTAGTCAGCCAGCGCGCCAGTGTTATCCTGAATGAAGGACTTTGCGTATGACCTTGCGAGATAAGCCGTTTCCTGTCAAAATACAACTTCGCATCTTTCGGGGCATTTATTATAACCTCATCCAAACTATCAAGGATTCCTTTGTAATCTTTAATTTGACAAACTGATGTTTCTTTCCTGGTTTCAGCTCCGGTTTTTCCCGGGTTAAATTGCATGAGATTAATCGTGGGGTCAATGGGATTCCTTCCCTGGTTGAGCGCTCTTCTCGTCAGGCCCATGTTGTAATAAGCCTCTGCGATTTTAGGGTTCTTCTCAATGGCCTTCATGAAGTCGAACATGGCACCATAATAATCTTCCTGAGCAAATTTGATCAATCCTTTATTTAACCACTGTTTTGCAGTCTGGCTGTTACCGGAGAAGGCCGTTATCAATACAACGAGTAGTAGAATTGGTTTTTTCATGGGGCCCTTATTTTTTTCCTGAGATGTTTTTCGGAGGATAAATCGTTTGATCAAAGATAACATTTTTACGATTACCACTGAATAATACTCGTAACTCTGTAGCAATGTATCAGCACCGGGAATAGTATTAACTAAACCGCGGGGTTGAACCTTGATAAACTTTTTTGCTTATTTTTACAATTGTAACTATTCACCCCCTACAAATGTAGGGCATTAATTTGGGAGAGAGAATGCAAAGGATTCAGATTATTTTTAATCGCAGTGTCAATAATCGATCGCAGGATTGCAAAAGACTCAGCACCGTTGAAAGACTTGAACT
>CAIQUS010000212.1 GCA_903875045.1 uncultured Bacteroidales bacterium | reverse complement strand
TTTCCAGGCTGCAAAAGCGAAAGCCCGAGGTTATCGACGATATGACACCATAAAAGCAATTATCTATCTGCTTACCGGAAAACTCGACTTTTCTAAAATCAATCCTCATTATGTTACCCACTCAAAGTGAAAAAGAACCTATATTTTGATTTGCCATTGCAGTTTTTTGGCATGATGGTCTTTCCGCTCTACCATATTTATTTCAGGCTGCTTACGGTGGATAATAAAATTTCATTCAAAAAACACATCAGGTTCCATATCCTTCCTGTAATAATCTCGATTGCTTATGCGGTCGTAGTTTTTCATTCGTCCGGATCTGAGTACAAGGCATGGTTGTTTAATAAAATCAGTGATCCGGCTTCGCAATCCGTTCAACTTCTACAGATTACGCGAAATGCACTCAAAATAGGCGTTTGCATTCAGGTCATTTATTATAGCGCTGCCAATCATATTCTTATCAATAAATATGCAGACAGGGCTGCTCAATTTTATTCGGATGAGCGGGATGCCAAAACCCGGTATGCCAAATTGCTGAATTTGTCCATAATTTTGACGGGGTTGGTCACCTTTATCCTTTTTGTGATAGGACGGGCTTTTTTAATGTCTGCGGATGTAACCATTTTTCTTGGATGGTCAGCCATGACGGTTTGTTTTTATTTCATGGGCAGCCTGGGTGCGAAGCAAAAGGTGATCAATCCGGACGTAGAGCAATCCAACTTCGATGAACAGGGTGAAATGGTTATCCAAACGGCAAAGGATCAGGATATTCTGATCAATAAAATTCTGTCGGAATTCAGGGAAAACAAACTCTATCTTGACAACGAACTAACCATCCATGATGTGGCTAAAATTGTCGGGTCAAACAGAACTTACCTGTCAGGCATCATCAATCAAAGATTCAATCAGAATTTCTGCTCTTTTGTGAATGGTTTTCGCGTGAAAGAGCTGGAGCGCGTGATATTGGAAAACCAGGACTACCTGATGGATCAGTACGTGATGCTTTGCGGTTTCGGGTCGGTGAATTCGATGAAGCGGTCCGTCCTGGCCAATACCGGGAAGTCTTTTCATGACTTCAAATCAGCGCTGTTGATGAAGAACAGGGCCTGATAATTTAGGAATACACCAGGTTATAATTTCGATGAATTTCTTTAGGTCAAAATAAAGCAAAAATGTGTAATCATTGCTATTTCGGCAAAGGGAGGTTACGGGCCGCCAGCATGGAAATAAGCATTCCCGGGTCATCAGTGATAATTCCATCCACTCCCCAGTCGATGAGTTTTGAAACCAGCCGCGGATCAAATACAGTACCGCTGTGTTCGGGCCATGTCCAGACCACCACCTTCAGACCGAGCCTGTGAGCCTCATCAAGTGTCGCCTTGGTAAGCTCTACATCTTCCGGCTCCCAGCATGTTCCTCCCATATCTTTGACCATCTGCGGAATAGAATTCTTATGGTCCTTCACCAAGACCCCTCCTGTCCATAATCCTGCCTTGGCCGGATCAGGATCAAAGAAACTGTATGGACAACCGGGTTCATTGTCCCACTCGGTCAGATAAGCCGTTTTTACAAGTGGATCCAATTTTTGGAGTTCATAAAGACACCTCCAGTCAAACGACTGAATTTCGCATCTGGAAACGATATTCTCTTCCTTCATGATTTTGTAAAGCGCAGCCGCAAAATCCGACGGTGTAAAAGTCCAGTCAGGATGTTCCGGATCGGTTTTAAATTCAATCTGGAACCCGACATTTTTAGTTGCTTTGCTGATCACGTATCGGATCACTTCCCGCAAGGATGGCATGCGTACACCATCGAGCCCGATCTGGGCAGGGAAAAATTTACTGTAAGCGCTGGTGGTATCCAGGCGTCCCACGTCAAATTGTTTTATCTCTTCCAGGGATAAAGTTTTCACCAGCGTTCTCTCTGTGATGAATTTGCCATCGGTTCCCCTGACAATATCAGGATTTAGCCGGATGTCGTGCGACACAACCACCTCCCCGTCCTTCGACATCACAATGTCCATATCAACCCAGTCGGTTCCAATGGCAAGCCCGGCAGCATACCCGGGGATCGTATTCTCCGGGGCATAGCATCTGGCTCCCCGGTGTGCATATACCTCTATCTTTTTACGGGTATCAGGCACTGCAGGATTATCAGCCTTTTTGTTACAACTCAGAAAGAAAATAGAAAGCAGGGAGGCCGGAACCAGCAGACATACAATCCGGTTTTTTGATTTTTTCATCAGACTCATTTTTTCGCCGGCATGGTGAATATCTTCAGATCAACATGTTTGTTGAGTTCGATCGATTCGAACTGAATTTCGTTGACCCTTCCCGCGTTGTTGGTTTCAACAATAAATGCAAATGGAATTCCATCCACCTTTCGGTAATCCTTGTAGAAATTCTCAATTGAAAGCTCTTTTCCGCCCGAATTCCGGAAATAAAGCCGTTTTTGAAGCATAAAACCGGAATGATCGATGAAATAATATTCGATGCCGCCATCCTGCCGGGTAACTTTGATTTTATACACGGTGAGTCCGTTTACCGTGTCAGTTCCTGCCAGTTCGGCGTTATGCCCCTTTTTCTTCGGATGGTAAAGGATCCCGTCCATATCGGCTTTATTTTTAAGATCGATGGCCCTTTCGGCAGTCACTGCCTGGGGCACCGAATTGCCGGTCCAGGGAGCGGTCATCCATCCGTTTTGACCATCAAATACCTGGTAAGCAGTCATATCTGCCACATCGAATTCCATCATGTATTTATCGGGCCGGACCCTGATGATTTTTACCGGCATCAAATCCTGCTGAACCAGGTTGCCCGTCATGATGATTGTTTTTACATGCTTCAGCTTATCGAAACACCCGGCCTGATAATACTTGTCAAGAACCTGTTCCAAATTCAACTCCTGAGCCATCAACCCCGATGCCAGTGACAAAAAAAGACCAAAAACCAATACCCTTGTTTTCATAACTCCATATTTCTTATTTCACCATTTCACCATTTCGCCATTTCGCCATTTCACTATTTCCTTTTCACATCATATTCCATCAACGATCTTCCATGCCTCACATATAATTTTCCCCCGCAAATAACCGGATGCGCATAATGAGCTTTGCTGCCAGGGGTAACCTTGAACGAACCGGCTGCTTCCATGCGCGGGCCGTTGGGCTTGAAGATTCCGAGTTGTCCTTTTTCATTGTAGCAATAGAGTATGTCATCGGCAAAAATGGTAACTCCTTTGTCAAACTTCACAGAATCAACGATCTTTCCTGTATTGGCTTCGAGGGTGTACCAGTATCTCCTGCCATAACTTGCCGTATATATGTAGTCGTTCAGTTTGATGAAACCACCCATGGTATTGTCGCAGGCTGAATTTCTCCAAACCTCCGTGATCTCTTTTCCATCGGCCGACAATTTTAATTTTACCGATCCGTTGCCATCGCCGGTGATATAATAGATAAAGCCGTTTTCGAAGAGCGGAGTGTTGATGTGTACATCCCCCCCGCCATCCTGTGGATGCGACCACAGTAGTGTACCGTCTTTGGTGTCGATACCCAGCAATTCACTTTTGGAGAAAGTAACGAGAATCTCCCTTTCGGGCAGTCTGATGATCGCCGGTGAGCAATAGGAGGTCATTTGTCCCAGGCCTTTGCAAATCCATTGGATTTTACCGGTAAAACGGTCGAGGGCCACTACATTGGAATCGGCATTTCCCGGAGAGAAAAATACGGAATTCCCGCTGACGACGAGAGATTCAGAAAACCCAAAACGGTTCAGCGGCGCATGAAAATCACTTACCATATCGACCGACCACCTTTTTTCGCCGGTTTTTGCATCCAGGCAGGCTACGGTGCCGAGCCCGGCAGTGACGTAAATGAGATCATTCACGAGGGTGGGCGTATTGCGTGATCCGGGGTAATTAAGTGTCCATTCTTTACCAATCGGGGCCTTCCAGAGGAATTTTCCCGACCTGTTGAGGGCAAAAAGATAGCTGATGGTATCAATCTCTCCGTTTACGTAAATGGTTGAATTGCTGATCACCGGTGAACCATAACCCGCACCGAGGCCGTCGTATTCCCAGAGCAGGGGAGGGCCGGTTTCCGGCCAGGATTTCAAAAGGTTCGATTCGTGATAAAAACCTGTTCGGTCAGGGCCGCGCCATTGAAGCACTTCCTGAGAATAACCACACACAGAGAGGACGATGCACAACACCGTAAGAAAGCATAATTTGATTTGCATACCGGATTCGTTTAGGAGTGTTGCAAATCTAATCCATTTGTCAGGCCAGGGAAAAACAATTCGGTGAAAAGGGAGAAGTTGACGATGTCCGGGTGAAATAGACTGATTATGTATTGACATACTTGGCAACATTGAAATCAACGGGATTGTTGCTATCGTTTTGATATACCTGCGAAAACGACGAAGGGTTGTTCCGTTTCTGATATCCTTTGTTCAGCGAAAAATATAATATTGCTTCAAAAAAACCGATTTTGATATTGGGGTACGAACGTTTAAAGATGGAAAGGTTGGAATAGAAGTGCCATTTTATCTTGTCATATTCATCCAATAGTTTTTCGGGAGAGATATTTTCGGGCCTGATAATCACTTTGGATGCATCGAACCTGCTCCAGTCATCCGTGAGAATGCGCTCCTGCGACCTCAATTTATTAAAAACCGGTGTCCCGGGATAGGGAGTCATCACACATGCCTGGAAGAAGGCAACTTTTGAACGGGTAAGGAATTCAAAGGCCACATCAAACACTTCGTTCGTGTCGGAATCGAGACCAAATATGAGTGAAGCCATGGTCATAATTCCGTTATCCTGCAATTTCCTTACAGCGCGAATATTTTCATCAATGGTTTTTAACGTCTTGCGATATTGGTTGATGCCGGCATCCGACATGGATTCGAACCCGATCAGCAAGGCCCTGCACCCTGATTTATAAGCCAGGCTGATGAGTTCGGGGTCGCTGGCAACCTGGATAGAAGCCTGGCCGACCCAGATTTTGTTCAGGGGTATCATTTCCCTGAACAACTCCTTGGCGTATCGTTTATCGCCTGTAATGTTGTCGTCAAGAAAGAAAAAGTTTTTTTCCTTACAGGATTCAATATCGGTGATGATGTCACGAACGGGTTTGTGCCGCTGTTTGGTACCAAAAAACCTTGATACCGTGCAAAAATCGCAATTGTACGGGCAACCCCGGGTTGTTTCGATTGGGGCAATGGAAAATTTTCCTGAAGAGCACTTGATCAAATCTCTCCGTGGTTTGACATGGCTTTGCAAGTCGGGCAACTTGTCAAGTTTGTAGAATGGTTTCAGGCGATGATGTTTGATATCCTCCAGAACGATGTCCCACAGGCCTTCTGCTTCGCCAATAACCACGGCATTGCCATACAGAATGGCTTCTTCAGGCATTGCGGTAGCATGAATTCCCCCAAAAACGACAACCTTGCGCCGCTTTTTAAATTCCAGGGCTATTTTGTAACCCCGGATGCAGGTTTGTGTCATGATTGAAATGCCTATGACATCGTAATCGCCATCGAAATTAACTTTCTCACCGTACACCTCTTCAATAATTTGAATTTCGTGTTCCGGAGGGGTGAGGGCTGCAATCAGCGAAAGGGTTAGTTGCGGAATATCCATTGAATCAGGACGCTGTTCCTGAAAAGGGCAAGGCGCGATGAGTAAAATCTTCATTTCATTACATTTTACTGGCTGCCTGGGCAATCTCGTTGACAATTTCCGGATCGAGCAGGGTTGTGGTATCGCCGAAATCAGTGTATTGTCCCTCGGCGATGTTACGGAGAATACGGCGCATAATCTTTCCTGAGCGGGTTTTCGGCAAACCACGTACAAACAAAATTTTATCGGGCCGTGCGAAGGAGCCTATGAATTTAGATACCCCGATCATAATTGAATTTCTGACACCTTCTTCACCCCCGGTGCTGAAGGTCGTACAAACAACAAAGGCATAAATCCCCTGGCCTTTGATCGGATGGGGGTATCCTACCACAGCCGATTCGTTTACCAACGGGTGTTCGTTGATGGCATTTTCAATTTCCGCAGTCCCCATGCGGTGACCTGAAACATTGATCACATCATCCACACGGCCAAGAATGCGATAATAGCCATCCTCATCACGCTTGACACCATCCCCGGTAAAATAAAGGTTAGGGAATGTACTGAAATAAGTTTGCCAGAACCTCTGGTGGTCGCCCCAGATGGTTCTTGCCATCCCTGGCCATGGATAGGCAATACACAGGTTTCCCTGCACACTGTTGCCCATCAGTTCCTTCCCCTCCTGATCCACAATGGCTGGCCTGACACCCATAAATGGCAAGGTGGCGTAAGATGGTTTGGTGGGAATGATGCCGGCCAGCGGACTGATCATGATGCCACCGGTCTCGGTTTGCCACCATGTATCCACAATAGGGCAACGGTTTTTCCCGATGTGGTCGTGATACCAGTGCCAGGCTTCTTCATTGATGGGTTCCCCGACAGTACCAAGTACTTTCAGCGAGCGCAGATGTTTTCCGTTGAGCCATTCCATCCCCATGGCCATCAATGAACGCAAAGCTGTTGGTGCAGTGTAAAACTGATTTACCTGGTGTTTGTCGACTATTTCCCAAAACCTTCCGGCATCAGGCCAGGTAGGAATCCCTTCAAACATTAAAGTGGTGGCCCCTGCCAATAAAGGACCATACACCAGGTATGAGTGACCTGTAATCCAGCCGATGTCGGCAGAGCAAAAATAGATATCTCCGTCACCATATTGAAAAACGTTACGGAATGTATATGCAGTATAAACCATATAGCCTCCGATGGTGTGGACCAGTCCTTTCGGTTTGCCTGTTGAACCACTGGTATAAAGAATAAACAGCGGATCTTCGGCATCCATGATTTCCGCGTCAATTTTCCCTTCCGCATCTTTGATCAACTCATGCCACCACACATCACGTCCGGGTTTCATGGGAACATCTTCGTTTGTCCTTTTAAGTACGATCGCGGTGGTAACGCATTGGCATGCTTCCATCGCCTCATCGGCAATCTGCTTGATCGGGATGGTTTTTGAGCCGCGGTAGCCTCCATCACTGGTTACCAAAAGTTTAGCGCCGGCGTCGATGATACGGTCGGCGAGCGATTGCGCCGAAAACCCAGCAAAAATCACTGAATGGACTGCTCCGATCCGGGCACAGGCAAGCATGGTGATCAAGAGTTCCGGTACCATTGGCATATATACGGCAACCCGGTCGCCTTTAACGATTCCCTGTTGCCTGAGGACGATTGCAAACTGGTTAACCTTGTCGAAAAGCTCAAAGTAAGTAAGTTTCACCGTTTCATCCGACGGATCGTTGGGTTCCCAGATCAAAGCAGTTTGATTTCCACGGTGAAACAGATGCCGTTCGAAAATGTTCTCGGTAATATTGAGTTTGGCATTGATGAACCATTTTACATCGGCTTTGGTAAAATCCCATGAAAGAACATCATCCCATTTTTTGCGCCAGAAAAAGGTTTCTGCAATATTGGCCCAGAACCCGGTGGGGTTTGTAATGCTCTTCTGATACTCGAAGATGTAACCACTTAACGTTGAAATTTTTGGAACCATGCTTTGAAGTTTTAAATGTAAATTTAGGTTATTTATTCAAGCCATAATGGGCAAGGATCTCTTCCCACTGGTCATCATCGATGGCACTCAGAAGCGCCGGGTTGATTTTGTCGATCAGCGCTGCATTGTTTCTTGAGGCCAGAAAAGAAAAATACTGAAGGTTTAATCCGCTTGGAATCACCACAAGATCGTTCCCTTTATTATCACGGTCAACTACATAATTGAGCAGTGCAAGGTCGTATACGAAAGCATCTATTGAATCGGACACCACAGCATGGAAACCATCCTGAGGATTTTTGAACAGGATCAGGGCAATTTCCTGACGTGAAAGTGTTTCTGCATAGCCCGAATTCGCAACAGCGCCAACCCGGCAATGGGTCAGATCATGAGAGTTGTGAATCCGTGACTGCAGTTTGCTCAATGTCAGTTCGGAGGAAATAACCCCGGAAGTGACAAAAAACAGCGATATGGCAAAAAACATCCAAGTGATGGCCAGTATCTTGCCCGCAGAGGATTTTGGAATTTTATCACCATAACCAACCGTGGTCATGGTAACAAAAGCCCACCAAACCCCATCGAGTACCCCTTGCGGACCCGGATGAAACTGCAGGGAATTCGCCTTTCGTTCAGCCAGCCATAAAAAAAATGCAAAAACTGAAACGATCATCAAAACAAGCACAACCCACCTGATGACCTTCCATGAGAATAAATGGGAAAGGATCTCCAGAACAGGCCTGTGGTTTTCAGCCCGTGAAACGATGCCCATATTCGAAATATAAAAAGGAATGGTGAGCCTGAAATCCCGCAACCGCTCGGTGGTGGCTGTATATGGGCAGATGGAGAGATCAATTTTCCCGATCCGCAAATCTTTCAGCAAACTGTCGTGGTTCTCGTAAAAAACAACATCATAGCTGATATTCATTGTATCGCTGACCATCCGCCACAGTTCAATACACACCCCCGACAGATTTCCGTTTTCACTGAGCAGGTATGGAGGTGCATTGACAACCCCAACCTTTAACCGTTCTGTTTCCACATAGGTTGATGCAGACAATCGGCCTATCAGGGAAAATGAAATTGCAAGGAGAATTAATTTATAATGCATCGGATGAAAAAAGACCTGTTGTAATTGCCCTACGAATTTACCATTATTTTTAATGTATCAGTATTGATTTGTTGCGATTCAAAGTTTCGATGCAGGGATATATCCATATTTCCCTCAGAAAAAGTATCTTTGACCGGTGTTTTCATTGCTTACTGAATGATTATAAGGTTGAGGATACTCCGATTAGTCTGCCAACCAATAATTTTACCGCAGAGGACCTCAGAGTTTTTACGCAGAGTTCCGCAAAGTTATAGTTATCTGCGCATTGTCTCTGCGGCTCTTAGCGGTTTCTTAGCGTTCTTAGCGGTTTAACAATTTTTAAATGGTGATTTGATGAATAAACGATTTTTTGGAGGGGATTCACTGTTCAACTTTCCAGTCATTGCTTTATTTTTCACTATGTTACTCCCCGGAATTGGTTTAGGGAGTGGCGTTGATTCATTGAAGAGTGCCGGTGCGGATCCTGTAAAAAAGAGGTTGCGCTTCAGATGCGAACTCAAACGCGAAGCCACTGACCGCGGCACGCCCGATGAAACAACAAACTCTTCGGTGAAAGCAGATGTGTTTTTTTACGGAGTGGTTTCCCTGCTGCGTTTGGAGATACCTTTTCCCGACGAGAAGACCGATTTCGAAGGCAATTTTTTTGATCCGCGGCTGGGTGATATCAAAACACGGGTGGGATTTCGGGCGATCCGCCTGCCAGGTATGAAGGTCTCCTCCTTCGTGGAACTTACGTGGCCCACAGCCAGTCCCTCCAGCCTTGGCAATGGGAAGTACCAGGCGAGCATCGGGATCGAAGCGGCGATGCGCTTGTCCAAACCCGACTCCATTGTACAGACCCACAAGTTTACTTTTGATCTGCTCATTCAGCAGGTGGCTTCTTATGCAGGCGATCCGGAAAGAAAAGGTATCAACTACACCAAATTTGAGTTTAACCTGACAGATACCTGGAAAAAACTGATCTGGTTTAAACTCTCGGGAAAGCCCGTTATTGACTGGGAGAAAAAGGCCAACACAGGTTCTGTGGCGGAGATCGAGATCGGATGGATCATCAGCCATCACTTTCGGTTATGGCTTTTGGGGGGTAAAAAACTCTGGGGTGAGGGGATCCCGGGAACATATGATAAACGTCTCTCCCTTGCTGTTGCTTATCAGTTCTGACTTTGTTAATGATAATCAAATAGTTAAATAAGTATATGTTTTAAATTATTGTTAATTTTTATCAATCTAATCCTTGTCCCATGAAAAAATTTCTTTTAGCACTGTTGCTGGGTTTAAATCTGACCATGCCACTTTTCTCCCAGGAGGAATCAACAACCAAACCATCCCCAAAGGATGACGGCGAAATTAAGACCCTGTTCAAAAAATCGAACCATAAAGCGAAAATCGGCTATTATATCGGTCCTGAAGGCGCCTATACCCAATTTAAGGGCAGGGATGTCTTTCTCGGAGGCCTTGGTTTAGGGGTTATTGTGAACCATTTTTTCTCCGTCGGGCTTGAAGGTTACGGCATTGTGAATTCCAATTACCTGTGGTACGACAATGTTGACGCAACCAACAAACGGGGAGCTTATCTTTATGGTGGTTACGGCGGGCTTAAATTTGAATTCAGGCTTTGGGCAAAATCACCCGTGCATGTCAATTTTCCTCTGCTGATTGGTGGGGGAGGCCTCACTTACAATACAACCGCTTATCACAACCACGACTACAACAACAACAATAATAATGGAACAACCCTCGACTGGGATTCTTTTTTCGTGGTTGAACCCGGAGTAATGCTCGAACTCAACCTGTTGAAATTCATGCGGCTGGGTGCGGGAATATCCTATCGTTACAGCCCTGATGTGGATTTGATGAATACCCCCGGCGGGTTGATCAATAATTTCAATGCGAAGGTTTCTTTGAGATTCGGGAAATTCTGAAATTGCCTCCGCTCCGAAAAGGCTATGGAAAATGTTTCCAGTGAATCTACCCACCCCCGGCCCCTCCCTGCGGGCAGGGGCCGGGGGTGGGTAGATTCACGTAAAACTACTTTTCGGAGTGGGCTCATCCTTTAATGATTCTGTAATTTGTGATCTGCATTCTTCCTTGGGGAATGGGAAAGGTAATACCGATAAAGAGTTCAGAAATCAGGCTATTGAATTTAAAGTCGGGAATTTAAGTAAATTCGCACCCTGCCACTTCCTATCTCCATGTGGAAAATTCCATCGTAAGCCGCGAAAGGGTGAATGATTTTAAAGAATGGCTGGGAAAATAGCAGGAACCTTTTAATTTATACCAATGATCATACTCGAAAAACCTTATGTCTCAGATTTTCTTCAGCAAACCGTTGCGCGTTTGCAAATACCGGTACTGGCAACCCGGTTTTCTGGAAGCCTGAAGTATGCCGGGGACTTTAATCTGGTCGAAAACGATATTTTTTTCGGGAAGCTTAAAGCTGAAAAAAATCCACTCCTCTACAGTAATTCAGAAAACGCCATAGAATTATTGAACCAATACTGTCCGGAACTTACGGTAACAAAAACTGTAAATTTCTTCAAAGACAAATCGAAACTGCGTGAAATTTTTTCAGCAATCAATCCGGATGTCTGGTACAAAAAAATTACCCTGAAAGAACTGGATGAACTGGATATTTCAACGTTGCAACTGCCGTTCGTGATTAAACCGGTGAGGGGGTTTGCCAGCATCGGCATTCATGCAGTTCACCATACCACTGATTGGAAAACAGTGCTCGGAGGAATAAAAAAGGAGATGAAACTGATGCAAAACGTGTTTCCGGATACGGTGGTCAGTTTGAATGAATTTATCATTGAACGTTATATCGAAGGCACTGAGATTGCCATTGATGCCTATTTCAACCATGCGGGAGAGCCGGTTATCCTCAATATCCTTACCCATCTTTTTGGGTCAAAGTCGGATACGAGCGACCGTTTATACATGACTTCTGATGAAATTGTAAGGAAGTACCACGATCCTATTGCTCAGTACCTGGAAGAAATTGCAAAGCTGACCGATCTGCGAAACTTTCCTTTTCATCTTGAAATGCGGCAGGAGCCAAATGGCATTTTTGTTCCCATTGAAATTAATCCCATGAGATTTATGGGCTTCTGCGTGGCCGATGTGGAATATTATTTTTACGGCATCAATCCGTATGAATATTATTTTCACCAGCTGAAACCTGACTGGAATAATATTCTTGCATCACGAAGCGACAAACTTTATGGGATGTTCGGAATTGACATTCCGAAACAATTAGACAAAAGTCGGATACAATTCAATTATGAAAAATTCATCTCACATTTCTCAAAAACATTGTATTACGTAAAAATGGATTACACAAAATTGCCCATGGCCATCTATTTGTTTGCCGAAGTTCCCAAAAACAGATTTTCTGAATTTGAGACGATATTGTATTCCGATCTGTCCGAATTTCTGACAACCAACGAATGACACAGTATAACACCATCAGGTGGCGCCGAATCACCGAAATGATCACATAACACAATACCGTTTTAAGCCGAATGGAGTGGCAAGGTGTCATCCGCAATAGCAATAACGTCTGTACCTCAGGCACAGAATCAGCCCGTTACACATACCCCATCAAAGTATCAGCAGAATACTTCGGCTTCCATCAGCAAATTAGTTGTACGCTGAAAAAAAAATGGTATTTTTGCAACCTGTTTACCACGAATCCGAATTCTTCAAATTTCAGGAACGGAATCAACAACTGCCCGGATGGCGGAATAGGTAGACGCGTTGGTCTCAAAAACCAATGAATGCAAGTTCGTGCCGGTTCGATTCCGGCTCCGGGTACGAAAAAAAATAGCGAAATGGCGAAAGTTGTTTCGCTATTTTTCATTATTTTGAATGCTAATACTTTTCGATTTCATTTCCTTTGGGAAAAGTCAGTGTAACTTCTGCTAATAATAAGTCCTTGAATGAACACTCAAAACAAGGTAATCTATCTCGATAACAATGCTACGACTCCTGTTGATACAAGGGTTTTAGAAGTCATGATGCCCTATTTTACCGCTGTTTTTTCCAATGCCAACAGCACCCACAAATTTGGGTTGGAAGCGCACAATGCGGTTAAAAAGTCCAGAAAGCAGGTAGCAGATTTAATAGGTGCTGAGCCCTATGAAATTATCTTTACAAGCGGAGCAACTGAGGCGATCAACATGGCCATGAAAGGGGTGGCAGAAAACTACTCCGGAAAAGGGAAACACATTATAACCGTTTCAACCGAACACCCTGCTGTTTTGGATACCTGCAAATACCTCGAACAGAAAGGATTTGAAGTGGCCTACCTTGGGGTTGACGCTGAAGGGCTTATCAGTCTTGACGGACTTAAGCTTGCGGTCAGGGCCGACACTATTCTGGTTTCGGTAATGCACGTGAACAATGAAACCGGGGTTATACAACCTATTGCGGAAATCTCGGAAATAGCGCATTCCGTGGGCGCTTTCTTTATGACCGATGCCACGCAGTCTTCCGGAAAATTGAATATTTCCGTTGACTCCATGGGAATTGATTTATTGTGCCTCAGCGGACATAAAATGTATGCGCCTAAAGGGGTGGGCGCTCTCTTTTTCAGCCAGCGTTTGAACAGGGTTAAATTACCAGCCTTGATTCATGGTGGCGGCCACGAACGAGGATTCCGGAGCGGGACTTTGAATGTACCCGGAATTGTAGGTCTGGGCGCTGCCTGTGAAATAGCATCAAAAGAGATGGCCCGAAACGCCAAAGAGATTGGAGACTTAAGGGATTATCTTGAATCAGAGCTGTTGAAAATAGAGGGCACGTTTGTCAACGGCAGCCTGAAACACCGGCTATACAATACCACCAACATCCGTTTCAATGGCGTGGACAGTGATGCGCTGATCCTGGGATTAAGTAACCCTGAAGATGATGAGACACCCATGATCGCGGTGAGCAATGGCAGTGCGTGCAGTTCTGCATCCATTGAGCCATCTCATGTATTATTGGCGATGGGGATGGAAATGAAGGAAGCATTTAATTGTGTTCGTTTCTCTCTTGGTAAATTCAATAATAAAAATGAAATAATTGAGGCAATTGATGGGTTAAGCAAAGCTGTTGAGAAACTTAGAGCCCTATCTTAAATGAACTCTCATTCTCCTCATTAAATGCTGTATCGTGGATTGATTCAATCCTTTTAATAACTGTCACTCGCATTGATTCTTATCATTTATGGTATAGCTGGTAATTCAATCTTATTTGGATTATTCTCTTCAATGCCTGAGAGCTTATTATATTCAACTCTTAGGTATACCAAATCCGAACTCAATCCCAATAGGTACTTAATATACTCAAGTAAAAATTTAGGGGATGTTTTTGATTTGATTTTTTTTGTTGCATTGTCCCAAATAATATCTTTCCAATATATTGAGTTTAAATCATCATTTATAACAACAAATTTTGCCCAGAATTCGTCAACATTACCTTTGGTCGCCATCCATGTAGAATAGCCCTCTGATAGTATTCTAATTCCAAGAGGTCTAAAAAGCATTGAGCCACCATCAATATTCCGATAATTATTGACTGCATATTTTCCATCGATGAAAATTGTTTTGTATTTAGGAATTTTGTTTATAGCAGCAGTCCAAAAGGAAACAGATAATTCATAAAGTGAATTAATAACCTCATCTGAGGGCCTATAGTCTTCGTGTTTATAATACTTTGAATACAATGTTTTATTTACTTCTTTTAGATTTAGTATAGTTGTAAACTCTTTTGCATCTGGGCTAATATTTGAAGCAGCTGAGAGTTGAATAAAAGTATCATTCTTAAACCATTCAAATTCCGCATAAAAGCGTCTTGCATTTATATCAACTGGATTTTCCTCATTTGTAATTAAATCATCTAATCCTGAAACACTCACTGCCTTAGTATTGATTTCAGAAAATAGTTTTCTTGTTCTTATTTTCCCCCCTATATCGTCCGTATGAGCAATGATTATTACTGGTAATTCATCAAATTTAAATCTTTCCGGATCTTTATCCATTGCCTGCTTGATTCCATCAATTCTATGTTGTCCGTCTATGGAAAACAAATTCTCGGATCCAGTTAATTCAAGAATTCCTATCGTATCAAGGAGTCCCTCAGAAAGTTCCATTTCGGGGATAGCTGTTGGGGCAAAATCAAAATTATACCAATTAGGTTGACCACCAAAAAGTCCGATAATCGCTGAATTAAAGAATCTGGTTTTTTCTCTTAATAGATAATCTCCAATCTTTTTTGATCGCTTTGAAAGGTTTCGTTGTAAATGATCATCTAGCGAACCGTACTCACGAATTGAATGGTCATTATCAATTCTTCGAATTACCTCTTTAAAAGGAATAACTGTTTGGTAGTAAACCCAATCACCTATAATACCTTTGATTGCAGGCAATTGAATAATGGTGTTATTGTCCATATACTGCTAAGACTATTGATTGTAATCCTTGTGGATATTTAGTGTTTATTGGTGGAGTGTAGCCGGTTAAAAAAGCATCTTCAATCACTCGTCTATCAAGCCGGTTACAACCAGGTATCTGCACATAATGAAAATATAAATCATCTCGAAAGTCATCAATTATTGTATAAACTTTATATTGTCCAGATTTGGGGCTATCAGCTTTATCCAAATAATCCGAGTATCTTTTGTTAATATCCTGTGTCTCTCCAACATAGAATAAATAATTTAAGAAATATGCATTTGTTCTTTTTGGTGAAGCTGTAAAGAAGTATAAGCCTTCAACTTGTGGAAGAGTATCCCGATGAGCTTCTGAGAATTTGATTTCAGTCCAGACAAAATTTTGAAATGCACCATTTAATGTAGTCCATTGGTCTGGACATAAAATGAAATTTCTTTTATAGGCATGTAGAGTTCCTCTTACTTGCCTATTTGTAACAGGATCAAAATAATCAGGCATGTTGAGAATAATTAAGCTTTAAACAATTCAGCTACTTTATATTCCTTTAAATTACTAACAACTTGGTACTTTTGAATTTTCTCCATGCTTACCTTCAACTTCTGCGCATCATGATCCCCAATGCCCAAAAACTTCTGCATCATTTTTAAATTGACCTTATCCTTGATATCGAACAAGAACACTGTTTCACACATGCTGCTGAAATCAAAGGAAGGCTGGTTGAACTCTTCAATACCTTGGGATAAAAGTACAACAGAAACTCCTTTAGACCGTATTTCACGTAGAATTTTTTCAAGTAAATCCTGGGATTTCTTCTCTTTGAAAATGGTATGTGCCTCATCGATTAATAAAACATAACGCATCCCCTGGTAATTTTCCTCAATCGGGGCGTTATCCATGTTCATGAAAGTATTGTAAATATAATTGATAATCAAAAAGACTGATGTAAACCTGACATTCCTGGGAAGGTCTCCAGAAAGACTCAAGTAATAATTCTGGTTAAGGAAACTGTTGTTTACATCTGCCTGAGTCTCGAATAAATCCAATTCACTTAAACTCTGAAGGATCTCTTTCAATGTACTGGCCTTTTCTCCCTCCATTTCAATCACCCGATCGTAAATTTGCTTAAAAGAAGGGTATTGCCCATTTTTCATTGAATTGAATACCTCCTTGGTTGCATCTTTTAGTGTCTGTTGTTGATTCTTTCCAATTCCACTATAACTGGTTATGATATCAACAAACTTGCTGATACCCATGATCCGGTTTTTCTCATTCACGTTATCTATGAATGACAATGGATTGATAGGAAAGGGTTTATATGGGGCTTTTATTAACTCTGTTTTAGTTAAATCAAAGAAACCTTGATTCTTCTTTTCATCTTCGGAGGATATCCCTTTGAAATCTAGAAAAATAAAATTGACAGCACCTTGGGTTTGGGAAGCAACCTGCTTCAAAAAATTATTGGCAAAATAGGTCTTCCCAGTTCCTGTATTACCAGCAACGGCAACATGAGCATTATTATGAATGGAGGTGTCGTTTAATAGGAAGTGAATATCTTCATCTTCGAATGATTTTCCCACATGAATTCGAATTGGATTTGCATAATAACCCTTGTTGGTTATTCGGCTGCGCCTGGTGAATTCGTCAAAAATGATTGCATCGTTTGAAACATCATTTTCCTCGAGCTTTTCAATCCCAGCTTCAATAGTTTCTGTTAAAAAATCCAAGCCTGTATAATTGAGATTTTCCTCAAATAGTTTATTCATTATTCCCAAACCATGATCAATATGCATTTTTATATATTTCCCAACATCTTTATCAGACTTATAAAGACTGTAATGTTGGCAAATCAATGCAATATAGTAGTCCCTGTATTTTCCGAATAGGATATCATCCTTATACTCTTTTCCTTTGCTATCGCTTAAATCCTTCTCAAGACTTAATTTTACACCTTTTGAAAGTGAAAATGCAAATGCAATCCTAGATACATAATTTTCAGATCCAAGGTTAAGTTTTCTTGTAAGATCCTGAACAACAACCTTGTTCGTTTCTGATGTTCTTAGGTTAATTAACATGGTTGTACATCCTGTTATAGGTGTTAAACAATTCGGTTGGTTCAAGAACTAAAAATTCACTGTTATCCTCATGAAGATTGTTAATCAAGTAGGTTTGAGCAATATTCTTTGACAGAATATTGTATTCCCGTTCTGTTAATTCCTTATTTATCAATGGGAAAATAATCACTTGCTCTGAGATATTGGGATAAAAATATCGGATAATATTTTCGGCATGTTGTTCATCAAACTTCTGCATGGGCGAGTCAATGAAAACCGGGAATTGAATATCGCTCTCTTCAACCAGACCTCGAAGTAATGCTGTTGCATACATTTGCTGTTCCCCTTTACTTAGAGATTCTTTTTTTATTTCATCCCCTCTTCCATTCCTCAGGATTATATCAATGTCATCTCCAATGATTTCAACTTCAACTTGTTTGATAAACCCCTTCTTGTGCATCAACGTTTCAAGTCCCTTAAGAATTTGCCATTGCAATGATAGCTTCTTTTGCTCCTTGAATTTGCCAATAATCACTTTCAGGTTGGCAATATTTCTGGAAATTACATCATCCTTTTCCTTATTCTTTTCAGATACCTGAAGTTTTCTTGATAATTCTTCTATTCGTTTTCCCCTTTGGGTTTTATCAACGTTGTGTCGTTCGGCTTCCCTGATCAATGCTTCAATTGTTTCTTCAATGTGAATTATTGATTTATCCAAGGTTTCCTTCTGCTTTCTATACTCAGAAATGATCGGGTCCTCCTGGTTGGCTTCTGCGTCCCTAAGCTTCCGGCGAATTGAATTTAACTCATTCCTTGATTGAATATAATCTCCGTTAATTCTCTTGAAAGATTCGCGAAATGAAAACTTTAAATTATTGAAAATCGCCAGCAGTTCATTTCTTTCGGAATCAGAGAATTCATGCATGATTTTAAAATCCTCCGGCAAGGAGGGCGTGTCGGAAAAAAAATGCTTACGAATTAACTTTTCAAAAGTATCCGAGTAAAATTTATGAACCTGATGATCAATCGCCAGATGATTTGGTTTGGGAGTAATTAATAAATCGGTCAGAATTTTATTGGTAACACCTTTAACATTTTCTTCTTTAAATTGGGCAGCTTTATAGTTCGATTCGTTTTCCAATTGATTGCTCACTTCAAGTAACTTTTCACCAGCAATTGCAAAAGGAATTATATCAAATGATTCTTTTAACTCATTTTGAAATCCATCTTGCTTTTTTGTCAAATCATCCTCAAGCTTTCTCAATCTTTGAAGTTCTTCAATAGTGATGGCACTACCGGCTTTGATCAATTTTTCTTGAATATCTCTTGAATCTTTGGCTTTTTCATTTTTTGTTTCACGTAATCTTGTTATTTGTTCTTCAACCTCTTTAATAAGATTTTCGAACTTAATTCTACTTTGACAGATTCAAAATTTCGCATATGAATAGTTTATATCCATTTGCCTTTTAATGTGGCGATCATACATTTTGGTTATCATTTGATCGTCTGTTAACTCTTTATACAACTGAAAAGTGATCCAGTCC
>CAIQUS010000211.1 GCA_903875045.1 uncultured Bacteroidales bacterium | reverse complement strand
GGTATTTTATGAACTGCTTTTTTTTTCAAACTTAGCTAAAAGTATAATCGCTCGTATAATTTTAAAATCCTTTGGGATTTTGAGTTTGAGTTATCTGCATTGATGTTCCCGGTTTTAATTGGGAGGACACTATGTGGTGAATTTTTCGCAAAAAACCTGCAACCTTTAATGTTCCCATAAAACAGTCTCATCTCCTGACAATACCTGAATGATGGCATTATCATAAAAATTTATACCTTTAATTCCGTAATAAAACCCATCTCAGGTTTTTATCCCATGGAAACACCACTGCATATTTATTTTTTCTCCGGCACCGGCAATGCCCGCAACGTAGCCCGATGGTTCTCGGGTGTTGCGGCTGAACGGAATATTCCTGCCGAAACAATTGACATTGCTTCAATTGACCGGAAAAACATCGATCCGCCGCCGCGTGGATCCATGGTGGGTTTCATCTCCCCCACCCATGGATTCAACTATCCGCCGGCGATGATGTATTTCATTTTCAGGTTTCCACGATCTCATGGAAACAAAGTCTTCCTGATGAATACCCGCGCAGGGATGAAGCTTTCAAAATGGTTCCTGCCAGGGTTGAGCGGACTGGCCCTCTGGCTTTCGGGTATCGTGTTGCTCCTGAAGGGCTACAAAATCGTTGGCCTCCGGTCCATTGACCTGCCATCCAACTGGATCTCGTTCCATCCCGGGCTGAAAGAGCAGGTTGTTGAATCCATTTATGCACATTGCAAAGGTGTCACGGAAAAGTTTGCCGGGAAAATTCTGGACGGGAAGAGGGTTTTAACCGCCTTTCGCGACATCATCCAGGATATCCTGATAAGCCCTGTGAGCGTGGGTTATTTCTTTGTCGGGCGGTTCATCCTTGCCAAATCTTTTTATGCCACTGATGCATGCGACAAGTGCGATCTCTGCATCAACAACTGCCCGGTGAAGGCCATCCTCACCGTTGATAACCGGCCGTTCTGGTCGTACCGCTGTGAAAGTTGCATGCGGTGCATGAACAACTGCCCGAAGCGTGCCATTGAAACGGCCCACGGATACATCATCGGCATCATGTGCCTGTTCAACATGGGCATTGTTTTATGGTTCTGGCAAGGGGTGGGCCGGTTCATTACGATCCCGCCAAACAACGGATGGGCACAAACAGCTGTTTCGCTTACCGGGTGGGTACTTACATTCATTGTGATGGTGGTCTCCTACCGTATATTTCATTACCTGCTGAGAATACCCGTCATCAGGCAATTGTTTTATTATACATCCATTACAAAATATAAATTCTGGAGGCGGTACAGGCCTTCGAGAAAAATGATCAGCAAGTTGCAATGAAGGGCAATGTAAACAATGCAGACAATGCAGGCAATGCAGACAATGCAGGCAATGCAGAGAATGAAGGGAATGGGAGGAATATTTTTGTGAACTATTTTTAGGCATCAGGAAAAACGAGGAAATAGACAAATATATTGAGCAGTCGGCCGGGTTCGCCCAGCCGGTGCTTACTCATCTGCGCGGCCTGGTGCACCAGGCGTGTCCGGGTGCGGAAGAGAAGCTGAAATGGGGCTTTCCCCATTTTGATTATAAAGGCGTTTATGTCAGCATGGCAGCTTTTAAGGAACACTGCGCCTTCAGTTTCTGGAAAGCAAAGCTATGGCCGACCCGCACAACCTGCCTGGTGATAAGGATGAAAAGGCCATGGGGCATTTCGGGCGGATCAGGTCGCTGAATGACCTCCCGCCGGATGAAATCCTCATTGAATACCTGCTTGAAGCAAAAAAACTCAACGACCAGGGGGTGAAGGTCACGCCTAAGAAACCCACGGAAAAGGAGAAAACAGAACTCGCCGTTCCGGATGACCTGCAGAAAGCCCTCAATAAAAATCTGGCAGCACAGGTTTACTTTGACAAATTCCCCTATTCCCACCGCAAAGAATATATCATGTGGATCAATGAGGCCAAAACCGAAACCACGAGGTTGAAACGAATTGAAACAACCGTGGAATGGGTGGCGGAGGGGAAATCAAGGAATTGGAAATATAAGTGAGCCTCTTGAGCTTTGTTCTCGTCAATCCCGTCAGGGATTGAATATGGGTAGAAAAATGAGTGCCAGGGATCTATTTCGTCCCGTACGGGACGAGATAAGTGGTAATACAATGCAATATTCTACCCATATCTTGTGCCTGACGGCACAACTAGCATTAATCATTATCCCATTTTACAGGTTTAAAAATATACCGTTCGTCAAAATCAATCTCGAATTTCTTTAAAAAATCATAATATTCTTCTACAAAGGTTTGCTTTCGATGATGGATTTCCTGGTTTTTTATATACTCAATTACACTAGTGTCCAAAATAATTTTTATTAAACCCTTATATGTTATTAATAAATAGTTAATTACGAACAAATAGGTCGCGTGTCGATTTGAATTCATTTTGCATCTTTGGAGCCTGTAAGTAAACCAGGCAAATATGAACAGCG
>CAIQUS010000210.1 GCA_903875045.1 uncultured Bacteroidales bacterium | reverse complement strand
GGAAAAAGACCCGGTAAAGAGGGTTTTTCTTTTCATTGACAAGTACATGTCATGTTTCAATTACACGCCGGATGCTGTCTCTGGACAATTGACAGATCAGGATGGCACTTACCATTTCCATATTGGTGAGGCAACAATCAGTCCACGAGAGCAGGAAATTATACGTGAAATCAGTTCAGGTAAAGCTGATAAGGAGATTGCCTTAAAGCTCTTCATCAGCAAACACACCGTTTCAACTACCATCCGGAATATCCGGGAAAAACTCAATGCACATTCAAAATTTCACATCATTTCAAAGGCAGCGCATGCCGGAATAATTTAATAACCAAACACTTCATCACATCATGGAACTCGAAAGATTAAACAGGACTAATTGCCGCTCGTACGGGAAAACCGATCAACCATCTATTACTGTAACCACCAAAAATGGAGTAATAGGATTCAGCAAAGGAGCTATTGAATTGATAGGACTGAAACTTGGCGATCAGGTTGAATTTGCTATCGATAAAAAAGACAAAAGTGTTTTTGTGCTTAAAAGCCTGAAGAAAGAAGGGTTTGAAATCAGGGAGCATAAATCAAGTAAAGGTTTTTGTTTTAACAACACGGTTTCAGCCAAGCGCATAAATGAGCTATATGCTGCTGAAAAACAAAATGTAAGATACCCCTTGAGTCTTTCTCCAAATAATGAGACAGGTGAAACTATGTGGCTCATTATCAATAAACAGCTATAAAACTCATATTTCATATAAAATCCCACCCAATATGAACGACGCATTATTAACCATTGAAAAACTCTATGCAGAAAACCGAGAGACTATTGACATGATTAAGAATAACCTGAAGCGCCTTGAAGAACTTCAGCGAACTACCCAAAATCCTTTAAAAGTTAGAATTTTTAAAGGAATACATGACCGGCTTAACATTATACTTGGTGATGCTGTAGCTGATGAAGTCGAAATTATTGACAGAATTCCCTTAAATCATTTAATTGAAAACTCCCTATGATCTGGACGGTATTGTATAACAAACAGTTTGTTTCCGAGTCAGCAGCTTCAACCAAGTTTGATGCTATTGCTGATGTTGCTATCAGGCACCCTGACAAAGAGGATATGATGCTTTGGAATGCAATACCGAAACCAGTTAAATTAAAAAGACATTCTAATCAATTGAAATTAAGACTATGCCATTAACCTCTGTTTTTATCCCTATTGCAATTGCAGTCGCAGCTATTGCAATACTTTTCTATATCGTTTACCGGTACAAGCGCAATTTAAATCAACTAAGAGAATCACTTGTCCAAGGCCTTGAGGTATCAATATGGGACCATGCTGATCAGGCATACATTACAGCCAAAGTAGATCAGGTTAACCATGTAACCAGTGAAGTGGCAGTGATTTTCGAGCATGAAAAAAATGTCAGAATATTTAAAATCAGTTCTGTTTACCCTAAATCATTGGCAAAATGACAATGCTCAGCCAATGGAGCCTGCCGGACCTGTTGATGATCCGGGAAGCTTATGAAGAATACCGGGCCAAAAAGTCTGATCAGGTTTTAAAGCTTCGCGCAAATGAAGTATCAGAAAACCCCGAGGACAAGCCTGATCCGGAAGCTGCAAAAATGATCACAAAACTCTACCTGCGAAGCACTGAAGTGCTTGCAGTAATTAACCAAAAAATCAATGAATATGAACAAAAAGCCAATGACTTTAAGTGAGCTTGCAGACAAACTGAAAGGCAGAACACCAAAGCTTCTGGTAATTGATACACCAAAGCCAGCTCCGGTTAAAGTAAATAACGGAATCAAAAAATACCATGACCGTGCCGGCATTGTCGATAGTGCCAGACTGGACAATGACAAATCTCTTAAAGATGTGCTTAAAAGCATGCCTGACCTATCAACCCGAAAAATGATTGAGGTAGCTCCCAAAACCTGGATAGCGGTTGATCCCACACGGAACCCGGAGAAAGCCAGGAGGAATTTTAATCTGGTTTACAAGTACTAAAATATATTACATGCCACCATGTTTTTTAATTTACATTATTCATTATTAATCTAATTTTTATGGAAAACACAATCCAAATTTTCACATTCAATGATCAAAACATCGAATTTGATCTATCCTCAAAGGGCCTTATGGTAAACGCTACCGAAATGGCAAAACTTTTCAGTAAAGACGTGCCAGATTTTTTGCTTCTGAAAAGCACAAAAGAATTCATTTCAGAATGCGTAAATAACCAGAATTCTGGTTTTATTTTAGCTTCAGATGAGAATGATCTGGTAATTTCAAAGCAAAAATCAGGCACCTGGATGCACCGGATTTTAGCTCTAAAATTTGCAGCCTGGCTAAATCCCGCTTTTGAACTTTGGGTATACATGACCATTGATGACATCCTTTTTGGTAAATACCGCAAGCTTGAAGAAAGCCTGAAGGATAGTGCAAAAAGGAAAAACAGGATCGATGACTTACGTACACGCCTGCAGGAAACAGACGAATACCGCGAACTTGAACGCCTGGAACTTGAAGAAAAACAAGC
>CAIQUS010000209.1 GCA_903875045.1 uncultured Bacteroidales bacterium | reverse complement strand
TCTAGTCGGTATAGTAGTCATCAATGTAGTTTAACTTTTCTTTTTCTGATTCAAAAAAATGATATCGCCTCAAATTTATAATAACCGAACATATGGAACAAAGTATCATTTGTCCAAAACATGCCATCCACAATTGTTTATTAAATCAATGTCCTATTGATATAATAAACAGTAAATTAATGCGTTGGAAAACAATATCGGTCACCATTTAGGTGACAAGGAGTTTTTAAAGTTCACAGAAGTCGAATTGACAGGAGCTAAAAAAGATCTTTGGATAGAAGATTCTCATTCTTTTAGACATCTGATGGGAAAAGCATTCACTTTTGAGGATGGATACAGCGACACTGAAAAATCATAAATATTCATCCCATGCGATATAGCTTTTACAGCGCTCCAAGGAGTAGATGACCAGAAAAGTGTAGCAAACCCATTGAAACTCCAACTCGAATTCAGGTAGAAAACCCCACTTGTCTGTGCCTTAAATCCAGAAAGAATGGTATCCTGCAAAGGTTTGCCGGCAAGTGCATTGCCCTGGTAGAAATTGAAGAGTGTGGTCCATTCTGAATCTGTTGGCACATGCCAGCCAGGCGGACACAACCCCTGCCCTGCCGGTGTATCATCATATTTCATCACTTCATCCCACTGGTAAAGCCCGCCATATTTGGTGCAATTGCCTGTAACGTTGTTGTAGCAATACTTTTCTGAAATGCAGTTGTCATTCTGAACCTGCGAGGAAGTCAGGATTGAGCCGTAGTTCAGGTTGGCCGCCATCCAGCACTGGGTTCCGATCTGAACGGTCGGGTAGGATTTGCCGTCGCGAATATCACTAAAGCTGTTTCCGCAGGTGAACACGGGGTTTGGCTGCACCAGGATTGCCTTCGACTTGCTGGCACTGCAGGAAGCAACATTGGTATACGTGTATTGGATGGTTTTCAATCCCGTTCCGGCCACGGATGGCGTGAAAATCCCGGTCATTCCATTCACCCCGGGACCCGAATAGGTTCCTCCCAGCGGAATCCCGCCTTTCAGCTTGAATGCCTTGGCTCCTACTGTTGTGACCGTATCAAAACAGGAAGTGAAACTAACAATCGGCGCCAAGGTTCCGTTCATGATGATCTTTGCCGAACTGACCGGGTTCCCGGTTACGCAGTTCAGGTTGGATGTAAGGATGCATCGTACGCTGTCGTTGTTCTGCGGATTGTAGGTAAAGGTGGATGCAATGGTTCCTGCGTTTGTACCGTTGACCTTCCACTGGTAAACCGGGATTGATCCGCCATTCACAGGGGTGGCCGTGAAGGTAACAGCCGATCCCGGACAGAACGGGTTGGCGGATGCCGAAATGGTGATCCCGGCCGGCAGAGTGGCATTCACGACCATGGTAACGGGGTTTGATTGCGCCGGATTCCCTGAAGTGCAGGTTTCGGAAGATACCAGCGAACAGGTGACCACATCCCAGTTGGCGGGTGAATAGGTCAAAACCGGACTGTTGGAGCCTGCATTGATGCCATTCACTTTCCACTGGTAGGCAGGGATTGTTCCGCCATTGACAGGGGAGGCTGTATATGTCACGGATGATCCGGCGCAGAAAGGATTGGAAGAGGCAACGATAGAAACCCCCACCGGCAGGTTCGGACTGACGGCTAGGATAACCGTGCCGGAAATGGCCGGGTTCCCTGACGGGCACTGCACATTTGAAGTCAGGGTGCAGTTTACCACATCGCCATTGACCGGCACATAGGAGTATGCCGGGGCATTGGACCCGACAACCAACCCATTGACCTTCCACAGCCAGGAAGGGTTACTACCGCCATTGACAGGCAGGGCAGTGAAGTTAACCGTTGTTCCGGAACAAACCGGATTGGCTGACGGGGATACTGTAACACTCACCGGCTGAAGCGGATTTACCACCATCGTGATCGAATTCGACGTGGCCGGGTTATTGGAAGTGCAAACAGTGTTTGATGAAGTCAGAATACATGTCACGATATCTCCATTTGTCGGGACATACGTAAATGTCGAAGCGTTCGATCCAGCATTGACTCCATTGACTTTCCACTGGTAGGCAGGATTGCTTCCTGGATTGACAAGAGTTGCCGAAAATGTAACCATCGTTCCGGCACAAACATTATTTTGTGATTCTGAAATACTGATATCTACGGGGTTACCAACAGCAACATCCACAGGAAAATGAGCAGGAGCTGAGGCGCTACAGTTATTGATATCCGTATAATTAACCTCAACCCATTGGGTTCCTGAATTGATCCATTTTATCTGGATAAAATCATCAAACACTGTCCCTCCGGAAATCTGTTGACCACCAGAGGAAAAAGTCCATTGATAATTTGATTTTCCAGCTTCGGTTAAATAATTTTCTGACATCTGGATACAGCTCAAATCATTCCCTGTAATAACAGGAAGTGGTCTTTGATGAACAGTTACATAGATGTATGAACTGTCGCCAACACCACAGTCATTTGTTCCTTTCACTGAAATATAACCAGAAACAGCAGTCGGTCCAAAATTTAAGGTGATAGTATTTGTATTTTGCCCGCTGGAGATGGAGACACCTGTTGGAAAATTCCATTGGTAACCGGTCGCAAATAAAACAGGTGGAATAATGTACGAATGATTAGAATTATTGCACACATCTGTGGGCCCTGAAATTATTAAAGCAGGGGGTGGATTTGCGCAGTCTAAGAATTTGACAAGAAATGCATCATTGGGACCTCCCCCATAAGTCGTTTGATACGAATTTCCTGCCACAATACCGTCATACGAATAGGTAATTCCACCCATATATATTGCGTCTCCGGCAATTTCAACACAATGGGCATCATCAGCATTTGTACCTCCGTAATACGTGCTCCAAACAATAGATCCAGTGTTGTTAAATTTTGCCAGAAATGCATCCCATGGGCCCACTAACGATGTCTGATAGGTATTTAAAGTGGCAATATTGTTTGTGGAACAAGTCTGTCCTGCAATAAACAAAAAAGAACTATCATCAATTGTACCAGATTTAAGCACATCAATACAACTTCCACCAAAGTATGTGCCCCATAATCGGTTTCCCTCATTATCAAATTTTGTTATAAAACCATCTTCGCTTCCGCCATAAATGGTCTGGAAGGCTCCAGGTGTCGCAATATTATCAGATGAATAAGTATTACCCATAAAAAAAACCAAATCAGGTGGACTGGTTAAACAGGTGCTAACCCATTCTTGAGAATTATTTACGCCCATACCTCCGTAATAGGTTCCCCATTTCCTTTGTCCGGCAGTGTCAAATCGTGCCATAAATGCATCAGCTGTACCATTTATTGAACTCTGATAACATCCAGGCGTAGTCATATTATTTGATGATTGCGTAAGTCCTCCAATGAACAACATGGTGTCATTAAGAATTGAACAAGTGTTTCCATTATCCGCACCAGATCCTCCATAATAGGTTCCCCAGATTCTGTTTCCGGAACTATCGAACTTTACTAAAAAAGCATCCATAAATCCTCCACCATGAGTGGGTTGAAAGCTATTAAGACTTGAAATGTTATTCTGTGAACTGGTATTTCCAATAAAATACAATTTGTTGTCAGCAATGTAACATGACTGAATATAATCATCACCGGGTCCTCCATAATATGACCCCCAAACTCTGATTCCCTGAATAGTAAATTTTTCAATAATACCATCAGATTGTCCACCTCCGAATATTTGTTGGTAACTGCCTGATGTAGAAATGTTGTTTAGTGATTTAGTACTGCCAGTAACATAAAGGAATGAACCATTTATAGCTATTGAAGTAAATCCGTCAGTTTGTGCTCCTCCATAATAGGTAGACCACACAATGTTGCCAGAACTATCAAATTTAGTTATAAAACCATCTTCATTTCCTGAGCAAATGGTTTGGAAAGCCCCGGTGGTAGCTATGTTATTTGTTGAAGCACTTGCGCCGGCAAAATACAAATAGATTGAACCATCTGTTTTTATAGCATTTATCACTTCGTTTTGTTCACCCCCAAAGTAGGTTCCCCATCGCCGACGTGGTGTAGGATCGATTATAAGTGTTTGATATTTTGTTTTTTGAATACAGGAAAATTTGAATGTATTTTTATCACATGATTCAAAACCAACCTTCGTAATTTTGCGGACGCTGCCATTTTGAAAAAAACTTTCGGGTATAACCTCGTCAATAATACCAAATTCAGTTTGCAATTGCATAGACCCATCAATATTAAGTATTGGGTCAGTACCCGTTACCCTGAATTTAATTGAACCAATATCACCTTCCGGCATGATTACAAAGCTGTATTTGAAATGATTACCTTCTTTATGAAAGATCAAATCAATCCCTGGATAGAAGTTCTTATAGGTAATACGTCCATAGCTTTTGACCAAAGTCACTCCATTATCTGGTGTACCAGTAGTATAGTAGTTTAAGTAGGATGAAGATACTTCAGAAGTTTCGACTGTATAATATCTATTATATCCAATAAAATCAAAATCAATACGATGAAACGAAAGCATTGAGGAATCTGAAAAATGAGGAATGGGAGTTCCTGAGTCAGGAATTAATTTTTGTTCGACAGCTATTTGTTTTTCATTATAAACATCATAACTGAACCCACTATTCCTTATCTGAACCTTAAAACCAGGAGAGTTAAAAAGAAATTTAACATAATGGTTTACTTTATTGTTCTGATCAATAATCTGGCCTTTGTTTTCAATGAATGAAAAATTAATGCTCTGACATAATAGGTTTTGTGATACTACTAATAATAATATGAAGATTGAAAATCTCATACTGACTATTTCGGACTATACCATGCCACTCATTTCGGAGTAAACCGTGCCAGTGATTCCGGTGTAAACCATGCCAGTGATTCCGGAGTAAACCGTGCCACTCATTTCGGAGCAAACC
>CAIQUS010000208.1 GCA_903875045.1 uncultured Bacteroidales bacterium | reverse complement strand
GCAACTACGTTGCCAATTTGAAAGATTGCAAAGTTTTAAAGTTGAGGGCACTCCGATAAGTCTGCTAACAAATAATATAACCGCAGAGGGCCGCAGAGTTTTTTCGCAGAGTGTCGCAAAGTTATAATTATCTGCGAGTTATCTCTGCGGCCCTTTGCGGTTTCTTTGTGTTCTTTGCGGTTTAACAATTTTTTAATGGTGATTTGATGAATAAACGACTTTTCGGAGTGGACTCAAAGTTTGAATCTAAACAGTAAAAGCCAGGAGCAAACAGAGATTCTTAAAAGTTGGGCGAAAATATTTCTTTCTGTAACACCTATCAATAAAGAGAAACAGTAGGCAGTAAAAAATATTATGCCAAAATATACATCAAAATGAAACTTCAGGTACTAAAAGTCAATCCATTGTTGAAAACGTTCTATTTTTGCAAACCTGCATTATTCACATTGCCCGCATTGCCCGCATTGTCTGCATTGTTTTCATTGTCTGCATTGTTTAACTGATTTCTCATGATCAACCTCGACAACACCCTCCTCTCCGACGAAATCAAGTCAACATTCTTCTGCTGTGATATGGAAAAGTGCAAAGGTGCCTGCTGCGTGGAGGGCGATGCAGGAGCTCCGCTGGACGAGGAGGAAATTTCACTGCTCGAAGATTACATTGATGAGATCAAACCTTTTATGGTTCAGGAGGGAATCGATGAAGTGGAGATGCTTGGGGTGTTTGATTATGATGCCGAAGGGAATTTTGTCACACCTTTGATTCACGGCAAGGAGTGTGCTTTTGTTTATTTTGAGCAGGGAATTGCCCGGTGCGCCATCGAAAAAGCCTTCCAGGAGAAACTGATTCCGTTTCCCAAGCCGATCTCATGCCACCTTTACCCCATCCGGATTAAAACAACTCCGGTGAATGATTTGCTCAACTACCACAAATGGCCGATCTGCCAGAAGGCCTTGCTGAAAGGGCATCACGAAAAAATACCCCTTTACCAGTTTCTGGAAGGGGCATTGATCCGTAAATACGGACGAACCTGGTATAATAAGCTAACTAAGTTACTGCGTTAGCGCCTCCGCTGAGGGCCATGGCTGCCCGTTTGGCCGTAGCCATGGCTGCAAATTCCTTATCCATCATGAATTGTCCGCCTTTGTCGCTGCCGGCCAGTTTTATCTGATCGAGAATGCTGCGTACTGTACTCTCCTCCTCAATTTGTTCGGTGATGTACCATTGAAGGTAATTTGCCGATGTAAAATCTTTTTCAGCAGTACAGATTGCATACAAGTCATTGATTGAAGAAGAGATGTACTCTTCGTGCTTAAGAACCTCCTGGAAAACATCAGGCAACGATTTAAACGTTGCTTCAGGGGCATCCAGCGCCGGAATGATAGCGGTTCCACCCCGGTCGTTGATATAATGAACCAATTTGAGCATGTGAATACGCTCTTCTTCGGTTTGAACATACAACCAGTTGGAGGCACCGGGGAAGCCGTTTCGTTCGGCCCAGGAGGCCATCGACAAGTAAATCCTTGAAGAGTGCTCTTCGCGCTTAATCTGCTCGTTTATAGCTTTTTCTACTTTTTTTGAGATCATAATGAGGACGGTTTGTTTGAATGCAAAGGTAGCGTTTTTCTGGAATGCAGGCAATGAAAGCAATACAGGTAACCGATCATGGCATCGCAGGGATTTGCCCTGTCATGTCCCTACCCCTTCAACGCCTCTGCACCAGATACAATTTCAAGGATGGCATTGGTGATGGCATTCTGTCGGGCCTTGTTGTAGGAGATGTTGAGGCTGCGCAACAGATCTTTGGCGTTTTCGGTGGCCTTGTTCATGGCGGTCATACGGGCGCCCTGCTCAGAGGCGTAGGAATCCAGCACTGCTTTGAAAAGCTGGATACGTAAGGTTTTCGGGATCAGCTCCCGTACAATGGTTTCCTGATCAGGTTCAAAAATGTAATCCGACTCCACTTTGGTCACCGGCCCCTGGGTGCTTGCTTCGGGTGGAGCGATTGGCAGGTATTGTTCAACGATGAGGCGCTGTACGGCAGCATTTTTGAACTGGTTATAGATCAGATCAATCCGGTCAAATTCTTTGGCAGCAAATCCCTTCATCATTTTTTCAGCAATCACTGCTGCATTGGCAAAGGTAAGCTGGTCGAACAATTCATCATGTGATGCGATCACATTGTATTTTCTTTTCCTGAAATATTCTGAAGCTTTGCGTCCGATGGTGATCAGGCTGACATTGTTCCGGTTGAATTGCTGATGGTAGGTAGTGCCCATCAGCTGAACGGCCATCTTCATGATGTTGGAGTTAAAAGCCCCGCAAAGTCCGCGGTTTGAAGCGATCACTATCAACAGGATCTTTTCTGGTTTCCGTTCCTGGGTGAAAACATTTTCATCAGAACTGTCGATCGTAGCGCTGAGGTTTTGCAGGATTTC
Source organism: uncultured Bacteroidales bacterium (assembly GCA_903875045.1). Taxonomy (GTDB): domain Bacteria; phylum Bacteroidota; class Bacteroidia; order Bacteroidales; family FEN-979; genus CAIVAT01. Next base: position 22,051 of record CAIQUS010000208.1, on the reverse strand, counting down.
CCTCAGTTTCGCGGCATAAGGCCTCAATTTGATGATGGCCATTTGTGCTTTACGCAACTTTGAGGCCGCCACCATTTTCATGGCATTGGTAATTTGCTGGGTCGATTTTACCGATGCAATCCGAATACGTACTTCCTTCAGTCCGGCCATTTACGTGTCTTATTTCTTTTCCTCGTATTTTTTGGAAAGCTCTTTTGCAACTTGTTCCATCACCTTGAGATCCTCATCCAGAAGCTTTCCGGCCTTGAGGTTGTTCAAAACTGGTAAATGGTTAACCTCCATAAAATGCAGGTATTCAGTTTCAAAATTATTGATACTCCTCACCGGGATGTTGCGCAGCAAACCACGTGTTCCGCAAAAGATGATGGCGACTTGTTTTTCAACCGGCATTGGCGAATATTGGGGTTGCTTCAGAATTTCAACATTCCGGGCACCTTTGTCGAGTACGGCTTTGGTAGCAGCATCGAGGTCGGAACCGAACTTTGAAAATGCTTCCAGTTCGCGATATTCGGCCTGGTCGAGCTTAAGGGTTCCTGCAATCTTTTTCATCGATTTGATCTGGGCATTTCCCCCCACCCGGGATACCGATATACCCACGTTGATGGCCGGGCGGATTCCGGAATTGAACAGGGCGGTTTCCAGGAATATTTGTCCATCGGTGATGGAAATCACATTGGTAGGAATGTAGGCAGAAACGTCGCCGGCCTGGGTTTCAATGATGGGCAGGGCGGTAAGTGATCCTCCGCCTTTTACCATACCCTTGAGTGTGGCCGGGAGATCGTTCATCTGGCGGGCAATGTCATCGGATGAAATAACCCTGGCAGCACGTTCGAGCAAACGGGAGTGGAGGTAAAACACATCACCGGGATAGGCTTCGCGTCCGGGAGGGCGGCGGAGCAGCAGGGAAACTTCACGATAGGCCACAGCCTGTTTGGATAAATCGTCATAAATAACCAGGGCTGGCCGTCCGGTATCTCTGAAAAATTCGCCAATCGCAGCGCCGGCAAACGGGGCATAATATTGCATGGCGGCAGGATCTGATGCAGTGGAAGAAACCACCACCGTGTAAGCCATTGCACCTTTTTCTTCAAGCGTTTTAACGATATTGGCCACAGTTGAACCTTTTTGACCAACTGCTACATAGATGCAATAAACGGTTTCGCCCCTTTCGTGGAATTCTTTCTGGTTGATAATTGTGTCGATCGCAATGGCCGTTTTGCCGGTTTGGCGGTCGCCAATGATCAGCTCCCGTTGTCCGCGGCCGATCGGGATCATGGCATCAATAGGTTTAATCCCGGTTTGCAGGGGTTGATTCACCGGCTGGCGGTAGATAACGCCCGGAGCTTTGCGCTCAAGTGGCATCTCATAGCGCACACCTTCAATCTTTCCCTTGCCGTCGATGGGTTCCCCCAATGTGTCGATGACGCGGCCAAGCAAACCCTCCCCAACTTCGATGGAGGCAATACGACGGGTACGTTTTACAACATCACCCTCCTTTATTTCAAAGTAATCGCCGAGTAAAACAGCGCCGACATTGTCGGCTTCAAGATTCAGCACAATGCCTTTCAGCCCGTTTTTTTCAAATTCAATCAACTCGCCGCTTTCGACATTGTTCATGCCATAGATGCGGGCGATGCCGTCACCTACTGTCAAAACGACACCAACTTCTTCAAGCTCTTTTTCACTCTGGTAACCGGCCAGTTCCCTGCGTAAAATCGCTGTAACTTCTGCGGGTTTAATATCAGCCATAATCTAAAAATTTAAATAGCGAAATAGTGAAATAGTGAAATTGCGAAATTGCGAAATCACTTAATTCCATTAAAATTCTTTTTTATACAAATTTACTTTTGCCATCGCAATGCGCATATTGTCAATTTCCCTGCGGATACTGGCATCGTATTGCTTATCCTGCCAGTTCAATATAAATCCGCCAATCAGCGATTCATCAATTTCAGCTGTCAGGTTGATGTCTGATTGCGTGTATTTTTTCATCAGTTCCAACACCTGCTCTCTGACCTCGGTATCGGGCAATATCGGAGAGGTGAAATGAACCGTAAGGATATTGTGGTACACCTGATAAATATCAAGAAATTGTGCTGCAATGGCGGGAATGAAAGATTCGCGGTTCTTCCTGACCATGATCAGCAGGTAGGTCATCGTGATGGCATGAATATCTTTGCCAAAGATTTCCTGAAGAATAGTCAGTTTTTTACCGGAATTGATGATGGGACTTTTCAGCAACAACCTTAGCTCCTTGTTGTTAACGCAGGTATTTGAGATCAGCATGTTGTCCTGATATACCTCCTCCACCGTACCCTGTTCAAGGGCAAGTTTAAACAAGGCTTTTGCGTAACGTTCCGCTACCAAAGAAACATTCATTCCTTTTAGTTGAGTTTAAATTCTTTTAATAATTCCTGAACATACTCTTCCTGCTTTTTGGGGTCGGAGAGCTCACGCTTCAAAATAAACTTCGCAAGGGTAAGCGAACTTTCGGCAATCTGGTTTTTCAATTCGGTCATGGCAGCCATCTTCTCATTGTTGATACTTGCCTTTGCTCCTTCAACGATCCGTGAAGCCTCTTCACCAGCTTTGATCCGTGCCTCTTCGATGATACGGTCACGTACCTTGCGGGCATCATTCAACAAGGCATCCCGCTCATTTTTAGCATCCTGAAGGAGTTGTTCATTGCTGAACTTCAATTGCTTCATCTCTTCCCTTGCCTGATTAGCCGAATTCAGTGCCTCATGGATGGAAGTCTCCCTTTCTTTGAGCATCAGCAGGATGGGGGCCCAGGCAAATTTTCCAAGGATAAACAGGAGGAATAAAAATGCCAGCGTCATCCAGAAAATCAGACCCAGTCCCGGAGTGATTAATTCCATATCGGTTTGCTTTTAGTTTTTGTGAATGAATAAAGTTCTTAACGGATCAACCAACCGTTGAGCCGTTAAGAACCTGTTGCTGTTGTCAGATGAAAAGGATAAGCAGACAAACAACGATCGCAAAAAATGCCACTCCTTCAACGAGCGCGGCAGCAATGATCATATTCGAACGAATATCACCAATCGCTTCGGGCTGACGGGCAATGGATTCGAGGGCGCTTTTACCGATGTTTCCGATGCCAATACCGGCACCGATAACGGCGATCCCTGCTCCCAGTCCTGCTCCCATCTTTGCAATGGCGGCGAAATCACCGGCCAGTTGCAGTAAAATTGCTAATAAATGCATAATAAAGGTATTAAGGTTAATAAAACATTTACGATTTACGATTTACGATTTAGGATTTACGCAACGATCATTCTTTTTTCCAGGATTAATGGCACTACAATCGTAAATCGTAAATCAAAATTCGTAAATTGTCAATGGTGTTCCGGTTCAATCGTGGCCAACCCGAAGTAAAGAGCCGACAACAGGGTGAACACATAAGCCTGAATGAATGCAACAAGCAATTCCAACAGGTTCATAAATATCATAAAGGCCACGGAAAATACGGAAACGCCGTATCCAATGGCCGCATTCATCTCTCCAAAAATAAATATCAAACTGATGAAACCAAGAACAATGATGTGTCCTGCGGTAATGTTTGCAAATAGACGGATCATCAATACAAATGGTTTGGTAATGATCCCGATGATCTCAACGACCGGCATCAATGGCACCGGAAACTTCAGCCACCAGGGAACCCCGGGTGTATTGATGATATCCACCCAATAGTGTTTGTTGCCGTTGATGGTTGTAATTATGAAGGTGAAAACCGCCATGACCAGCGTAACGGCAATGTTTCCTGTTACGTTGGCACCTCCGGGGAAAAACGGGATCAGCCCGAAAAGGTTGTTAAAGAAGATAAAAAAGAAAATGGTGAGTAAAAAAGGCATGAATTTTTCATACTTTTTTTCACCGATCGAACTTTTGGCAATATCGTCGCGGATGAAAATAATCAATGGTTCAAGCATGGATTGCAATCCGCTTGGCGCTTTATTCCTGTTGCGGGTATAAGCCCTGGCAACAGACACAAAGATCAGGATCAGCAAAAAAGAACTCAATAAAATGGCAAACACGATTTTGGTGATTGAAAAATCATATACGGCAGAACCGTTTTCTTCAACCCGTACAATCTTTCCCTTGTGGGGCCCTTCCGATTCAAGTTTAAACCCGTCGTAACTGTGTGTTTCATTGTGGAACCGGCTGGAACAGAAAGTGTACAATTTGCCGTCATAAAGCAGGATAATCGGTAGGGGAATGGTGAGATGAAGGCTTCCGATTTCGGCCACATGCCATTCATGGTTGTCGACCACATGCTCCATGATCATTTCCCCGGCATTGAATTTACCTTCCGCTTTACCTTCGTTTTTTTCAGATTGTGCAAAAACGCTGTCATGGGCCTGGACAAGCATCGTATGATCCTGGCCGGATGCATACATCCTGCTTATCATGAAAACGCCAAACATGAAGCAGACAATAAGAAATCGAAAAACAGGCAGGTGTGATCTGGATTCTGTCATAAAAGCGCGGGCAACATTTAAGTCAGTGCAAAAATAGAAAATAATATTGAATTGAAAAATAATGGTTTGTAACCAAACAATATTTTCTTCGTCTTAATGCCTCGGTTACAGTTAAAATTACTACTTTTGAACTCTTATAAAAATCCTTGAAAATGCAAGTGTATCGTTTTAAATTCTGGCTGACAGCCTGTTTATTTTTTGCTTTTTTGGGAATTGCAAACAGCGGCCATTCTCAAAAAATATGGACTCTGGAGGATTGCATCAGCTATGCCCTGGAAAACAACCTGGATATCAACAAGCAATTGTTTACGGTTGAAAGTAACAAGGATGCTGTACTGCAGAGTGGCCTGGGCATGTTACCCAATCTGAATGCCAATGGCACCAATGTGTGGAATTTTGGTCAGACAATCGACCAGTACACCAACACTTTTGCAACAAATACCGTACGTTCCAACAACTTTTATATCGCCAGCAACGTGACGCTGTATTCCGGGCTTCAGAAGGTAAATACCTTTAAAGAGAAGAAAATTAACCTGATGGCCAGCAAATATGACCTTGATGTGATTAAGAACAGTATTTCACTTTCGGTGGCAGGATTTTACCTTGATATTTTGTTCAGTCTTGAGTTGCTTGATGTTGCCAAAGAGCAAATCAGGATCACCACAGCCCAGGTTGACCGCATCCAGAAACTGGTTGATGCCGGCTCTTCCGCGAAGGGTGATTTACTGAATATCCAGGCTCAGAAAGCAACTGAACAACTGAATGTGGTGGATGCAGAAAACAGGTTGTATATAGCCTACCTTTCCCTCCAACAGTTAATCGACCTGCCTGTTACACGTGATTTCAAAGTAGAGAAACCATTGCTCAAACCCGTGCAGCCGCCGAAAGAAAAAATAACAGCGGATGTTATTTTTGAACATGCCGTGAAGACACGACCTGAGATTAAAAGCGCTGAACTCCGGGTGGAAAGTGCACAAAAGGGACTTGCCATTGCCCGCGGGTATGTTCAACCCACCCTCTCCCTGAGTGGATCATGGGGAACAGGATATTCGGGGGTTGCACAGCAGATTGACCCGAATGTACCGCCATTGATGCGCTTCGATTCTGTGGGTTTTGTTGACAATGCCGCCCGCGAAGCCGTTATCGTTGGTCAGCTTAATTACACTTACCGTACTAAATCCTTTACCGACCAGCTGAGAGATAACAGCAACCAGTCGGTCGGCTTTTACCTGAACATTCCGATATTCAACGGATGGACGGGAAGGACAGCCATTAACCAGGCAAAAATTCATAAATCACAGGCTGAACTCGATTTGGGCATTAAAACACGCGATTTGCGCAAACTCATTGAGCAGGCTTATGCAGATGCCGTTTCCGCCCTCCAGAAATTTTCCGCATCTAATGAAAAAGTGAACGCCCAAACAGAGGCATTCAAATATGCGCAACAAAAATTCGATGTCGGGGTAATGACCTCTTTCGATTACAACAAAACAAAAAAAGATCTTACCGAGGCTGAATCTCAGTTGCTTCAGGCCAAATATGATTTTATTTTCAAAACGACCATTCTTGATTTCTACATGGGGAACCCCATCAGGATTGAGCGTGAATAACCAATAACACTTTTTTCAATGACCAGTAAGATTTCAAAAAAAAAGATGTGGATCATTATTGCCAGTGTGGCAGTCGTGGCCGCCATAGTAGTTGCTGCCATTATCAAAGGCAAAGGAAACGAAGGAATAAAAGTTGCCACTGAAAAGGTGATGAAGAGGACGATCATCCAAACAGTTTCCTCCAATGGCAAGATCCAGCCCGAAAAGGATATCAAAATCAGCCCTTACATATCCGGCGAGGTTGTTGAACTATATGTCAAAGAAGGATATCAGGTAAAAAAAGGCGATCTGCTGGCGAAAATCGATCCGGAAATTTATATTTCCCAATTCGATCAGAGTGAGGCTTCAGTTAACACACAAAAAGCCAACCTTGCAAATGCAAAGGCACGGCTGGCCCAGCTGAAGGCACAATATGAAAACACAAAACTTACCTTCGACCGCCAGGAAAAATTATTCCAGCAAAATGTCATATCAAAGGCAGAATATGATCAGTCCAAATCGGCTTTCCAGGTTGCCCAGGCCCAGGTGACTGCAGGCGAAGAGGATATCAAGGCATCACAATTTATGGTGAAAAATTCAGAGGCATCCCTGAAGAGATCCCGGGAGGATTTGACCCGTACAGCGATATTTGCACCAAACGATGGTACCGTTTCCAAGCTGAGCGTGTTGCAGGGGGAAAGGGTTACAGGGGCATCGCAGTTCTCAAGTGGTACAGAGATCATGCGCATTGCAAACCTCAACGAAATGGAAGCACAGGTGCAGGTCAACGAAAATGACATTGTACGGGTAAGCATGGGCGATACTGCATTGATTGAAGTCGATGCCTACCTGAACCGAAAGTTCAAAGGGATTGTAACGGAGATAGCCACTTCTGCCAATACCACAGGGGTGAGTGTTGACCAGGTTACCAACTTCAATGTAAAAATTCACCTTCTCAAAGACTTTTACAAAGATCTGCTGGTTGGGAAAGATATCAATTATTCACCTTTCCGCCCCGGGATGTCGTGTACAGTAGAAATTCAAACCGAAATAGCAGACAACATTTTAACTGTCCCGATCCAGGCTGTAACCACACGGCTTGCCAAAGACAGCCTCGACAAACTCAACGAAAAAACCAAGGCAAAAAAAGAGAATGGTGATGATGAGGTTGAAGTGGTTACCACTGCCAAGAAGAACGAAAAAATACAGGAGTGTGTATTTATCCTGAGTGATGGCACCGCCAAAAAAGCGGATGTGAAAACTGGCATCCAGGATAATACCTATATTCAGATCGTGAGCGGGTTGAAGGCAGGCGATGAGATCATCACAGCTCCGTACAGTGCCGTTTCGAAACTACTCAAGGACGGTGATAAGGTAAAAAAAGTCGACAAAAAAGATCTCTTTACCCAGGAGAAAGATAAATAATTCATGGCACGCATCCTTTGCCTTGAAACTGCTACAGAGATGTGTTCTGTGGCATTGCTTGACGATGAAAAACTCCTGGGGATCAGAGAGTCATCAGCCCGGAATGTTCATTCGGTCATGCTCACCACCTTCATTGATGAACTTATTAAATCTTCCGGTCACCATTTTAATGATCTGGATGCCGTTGCAGTCAGTATGGGGCCTGGCTCCTACACGGGTTTGCGCATTGGCGTGGCTACCGCAAAAGGACTGTGCTATGCCCTTGACAAACCATTGATCGCCGTTTCAACTCTCCAGGCGATGGCGGCAGGAATTAATGACAAATTACGAATTACGAATGACGAATTACGAAACGACCGACGAATTTCCAATTTCCAATTTCCAATTTCTAATTTCCAATTTCCAATTTCCAATTTCAACATACCAACCCTGATCTGTCCGCTCATCGATGCCAGACGTATGGAGGTTTATTCCGGTTTGTTTGATATGGAGAACAGGGAGGTCAGAGAAATTCGTGCGGAAATAATTGACGAATATTCCTTTCAGGAATTTCTGGCAGACAACAGGGTGGTTTTCGGAGGAGAAGGTGCGGAGAAGTGCAAATCCATCCTTGGAAATCATCCGAATGCAGTTTTCATTGATGGATTTCAGGCAACTTCAGGTAATATGGCCAAGCTGGCTGCAGAGAAATACAAACAACAACATTTTGAAAACCTGGCATACTTTGAACCCTTTTATCTCAAGGATTTTGTTGCAGGCCTGCCAAGGGTGAAGGGGTTGAATCAGATTGCGAAATGATGAAATAAATTTTGACGGTGAACACCTTATATACAAGATATCAAACCAGGGTTGTAAATATCGGAAACCTGCCCATGGGAGGCGACAACCCGGTTCGGGTGCAGTCGATGACCAACACGGATACACTTGATACGAAAGCGACCGTTTTGCAGGCCATCCGAATGATCGAGGCTGGCTGCGAATATGTACGTATCGCTGTTCCCTGGATGAAAGAGACAGAAAATCTTCGTGAAATTAAAAAGGAACTCCGCAGGCAGGGCTACCATACACCTATCATTGCCGATGTACACTTCAACGCCCAAATAGCGGAAGTTGCCGCCACCATTGTGGAAAAGGTCAGGATTAACCCGGGAAACTATTTGCCGGCACGTACCTCACGAAACGCTTCAAGGGAAAATAATCCGCTGATTGCGATGGAGCTGATGGCTGACCGGCTTTCACCCCTGTTGAAAATTTGCAAAGAACATGGAACGGCGATAAGAATCGGCGTAAATCATGGTTCGCTTTCCGATCGCATCATGGGCCTTTATGGCGATACCCCCCTTGGCATGGTTGAGTCGGCACTTGAATTTGCCGCGATATGTGAAAGTGAGTCATTTTATAATCTGGTTTTTTCCATGAAAGCCAGCAATATCAGGATGATGATCGCTGCAAACCGGCTTCTGGCCTCCCGAATGCAACAGGCAGGGATGAATTATCCCATCCATTTGGGTGTAACAGAAGCAGGTGGCGGGGCGGACGGACGGATTAAATCGGCCATTGGCATCGGAAGTCTGCTGGCCGATGGCATTGGGGATACCATCCGGGTATCATTAACAGAAGATCCGGAATTTGAAATTCCTGCCGCATACAGCATCCTTCAGGCGGCAGGTGTGCGCATCACAAAAACGGAATTTATTGCCTGCCCCTCCTGTGGAAGAACACAATATAATATCCAGGAAGCTTTTCAGAGAATTCAGGGAGCAACCGCCCATTTGAAGGGGTTAAAAATAGCAGTGATGGGTTGTGTGGTCAATGGCCCGGGTGAAATGGCCGATGCACATTATGGGTTCGTGGGTGCCGGAAGCGGGAAAATACACCTTTACAAAGGGCAAAAACTAATCAGAAAAAACATTGATGAATCCCTGGCGGTTGAATCACTTGTTGATCTGATCAAAGTTTCGGGGGATTGGGTTGATGAATGATTTTAATGTGGCTAAAGCCCTGGTTTACATTACCGATCCCTTGTAACAGTCAGCTAAAGCTTACTGCAATAGATTTGCCGAAAGGATCATCTATTGCAGTTGGCTAAAGCCAACTGTTTGAGTTATGATTCATATCTTCCGGCTTTAGCCACATTTATCCAGACTTCTTCAAAATCTGAGATCAAAAAGTCTGAATTTCACGTTCCAAATCCCATTGGTGGTTCATCAATCACTTTCCGGTTACGATCGTAACACACCTGGGAATGACTTCAAAGGTAAAAGGTGTATGTCCGAGCGACTCGCCATCTGTTTCAAGAAATAACTTTCCGGTCGACCTGATACGGATATTTTCGCCTTTATAGGTAGCCACCATTGGAAGATCGACCAGAGAGCCATCGAATAGTTTTCTGGCATACCTCACCACCATCCATTTTGAGGTTTTTTTGATCAGGGTTACATCGAGCAGCCCATCATCGGGGATGGCAAATGGAACCTGCATCATTCCGCCCCCATTGTATTTACAAATTCCGACATTCATCGAAAATATTTCACCTTTGAAAGCCGCTTTTCCATCAACTTCAATAACCGCTTCAATGAATTTAAACTGGAAAAGACTTGCAAAAACAAAGTACATATAGGTGAGCGGCCCACCCAGCCCTTTTTCTTTCAACATGTTGGTTTTCTTTGCCACCAGGGCATCATAACCCATTCCGGCCACATTCATGAAGTATCGTATCATCTGCTTATTCTGGTGGTAATAGGTCACTTTTCCAACATCCTGCAAAAAGGTCTTTTTCTGTTTTAACAGGTTTATGGCCTTCAGATAATCAAACGGGATATTGAACATACGGCACCAATCGTTTCCTGTCCCGACAGGGATCATACCGAGGGTGATACATGGCGTGGTGGTGGAGGATCCGGCTGAGGCCCCCAGGGTAAACCCCGGGGTCAGGGGAACCCCGTTGAGGACCTCGTTGAGGGTGCCATCGCCACCAACTACACAGATATTCCTGTATCCGCCGGCAATGGCTTCAGCAGTAATTTCAATGGCATGGCCTTTACAGGTGGTAAGCCGAAAGTCAAAATCAACTTTTTCTTCCTGGAGTATCCTCAGAATTTTAGGCCAGTCTTTGGTCCCCTTTTTAACCCCCGCATTGGGATTGACGATCATGAGCCATTTATCTGGTAAAATGGTGTTGATTTCAGCCATCGGTATTGGATTTGGATTTGAAAATGAATGGATCTTTTCCCTTCCTTGCAAACAGGAAAAATGAATAAAAAAAAGCAACGAGTGTTACCCCGGTTTGCGATTCAATGGTATCTTCGGTAAGCATTGATAAGGTGACAATGATCAGAAAAACGACCGGAAAAAAATCTTTCTGACGCTTCAGCATGAAGAGAGGATAAAAGAGTGCAACCAAGAACCAAAGCAAACCAAAAATTCCGAAGCCGATAAAAATGGAGAGGAACTGGTTATGTGAACGCCATCGCTGATCGGGCGAAAGCCTGGTTTTCATCTTCTCGTATTGATAACTGAATGCAATGTTCATATCTCCTGTTCCCACACCGGTAAGCCAGTAATCTTTGATAATCCCGACAGAGGCTTTCCAGAATTCAAGTCGTTGCATCACAGTGGAGCCGGTTGGGTTGCCGGTTTCCCGGTAATTGTCAAAACCCCATAAAAATTCATAAATCCGGCCCCTGATACTGTATTCCTTGATAAAAACATAGTTGGCAACTCCTTTTTCGATGGCGTCAATCTCAATGGGCTGCAGCTTTTCAACTGCATCGGCATCTTTCCGCATCCCTTTGGATGACAGGTATCTGACCACCGTATAAGCAATAGGTTCGTTTTTCCTGTTCAGGCTGTCGAAGGGGATTTTGCTCCGGTTATTCCATGTACTTCTCAGTTCGTCCCACTGAATATAGATCCATAGGTAGTTCCCGTTCTCGGTTTGTGATGAATAGGGGTTGTGGATATATGGATTTCCCCTTGAAGTCATCTTTTCCAACTTGGTGAAATCCACCGGATTCACTTTGTAATAATCTGTAATAAAAGATTTTAACGAAAAAAAAACGCTTCCGGTTATCAAAAGAACAACCACTAACATACCGGCTTTCAGCCATCGGTTCCGGGTTTTTAAAATCATGGCCGGTAAAACAATCATAAAAGTAATCAGGGTGATTGAAAAACCTGTAAAGGACTGGGATCGAAGAATATAAAAAGCAAACCAGCATAGTCCAAAAAAGAATATTAACCTCTGCCATAAACGAAAAATATTCTTTTTCAAAGAAAAATATGCAAGTGAATAAATGCAAAGGGTTAATAGCAAACTGAACACAACGTGTGAGATATTGTGGGAAACATCACGGATGTCGATAAAGCGGTTTGTCTCAATGAGCCATGTGTTAAAGCCCGAACGGACCAACACCGACAGAATAAAGAAAAGCATAAGGTCGTAAAATGCTCTTTTCCCGATGGTTTCGGAGGTGGCAAGAAATAAGGGTAAAAGCAACAGAGGCAATTTTGTCCTTAGATCTTTAAAAGCATAATCAAAGTCGGTGGTAACAATCAATCCCAGGATATGCAGAAGGAAAATCGAGCTGAAAACCATTGCTGGTTTGTTCCGGATAAATTGTTTGAACCCACCCACAATGCCTTCAATCATCAGGAAAACGGAAACCGGCAGGAAGAGCAGGATTTTTTCCCGGCTTGTACGGGTGGAGAGAATAGCGAATAGCTTTACGACATTAAAACGTTCAACGATCCATCCGCCTGCAAGCATCATCTCGCCGATGCTCACCCCGACTTTCGAATAAGAAAGCGAGCCCATGATCATTCCAAGCGAAGCAAGATACCAATACCTTTCAAACTGTTTCCAGGTGATGGGTATATGTTGGTTATGAGAAAAGTTTAGCACGTCCTTTATATACTTTTATCCGGAAAATGAAAAAGCTGTCAGTCCCTTTTATATCAATGCGTTTGATTTCAAATGGCCGGCGAATTGGCCAGCTGTTGATGTTGTTCCCGATGCGTAAGGCAAAATCGAGCCCGGAGTGCTGAAAAACAGAGATCATCTTTCTTTTCAATTCAGCATCCTTTTTCGGGTACCCGCCATACGGATAAGCCAATACCCTGACGAATGGAATCCCATAAAAAGACAACGATTCAACACAGTTTTTCAGGTCTGCCACCATGTCTTCGGGGGCAAGATCACCATAACTCCTGTGAAGAAAAGAGTGCAACCCTATTTCAACCTCCTCATTGAGTGCAAGCCGCTTCAAATCTGCATCCGACATGAGCGGATCGCTGCCTTTATCCCAGATGTTGGTTTTTCCGATATATGCTACCGGGACAAACACTGTGGCCTTGAAGTTGTATTTTTTCAGCAATGGGAGAGCATGTTGCTGAAAATTCAGGTAGGCATCGTCAAAGGTAAGGATAATTGCCTTTTTCGGGAGCGGGGAGCCTTCATTAATCAGGGCTTTCATGGTTTTGAAGTCAATTGTCTGATAACCCTTTTCTTTCAGGTACATGAGCTGATGGTCAAACTGGTCGATTGTAACCGTCAGTCCATCCGGGTTGTCCGGAAGAATTTTATGATACATCAACACCCGCAGCCCTTTTTTCGGGGGGAACAAAAAACTATACCGGACTAACAGAAACCCAATGATATGAAGCAGAAAAGTAATACCAAAAAAAGCAAGTTCGTATATCGTCATGGTTTCCGGGATAATTCAATTGTTTTTGCAACTTTAAGCGTAGCCGACACCGCAGCCAGAAACGACCACATAAAACCGGGGTGGCCATCGAGGAAGCCGCGTTTAACAAAATAATAAGAGATAAAACTTGTCGGAAACTTCAGTGCCACCCAGATTTTTGAAAATGATTTTCCCCGCCTCTGATACCCCTCGGCTGCCTGTGAGGTGTACGTGTTGATTTTTTCAAGATGGTGGCTGATATCGCGGTAGGAATGATGGATGATTTTGCCCTTCAGAACACCCCATGTGCCTTTTACCTCAATTCCTTCATGTACGGGTACAGTTGTAAATTTGCCCGCAGTGCGATTGAAAAGCCGAAGGTGAAACTCATTTCCAACCCCGCCGTACCTGAGAATCCGCCCCATATAGCACAGGGAGAACGGGATTTTGTATGCCGGATGAGCGATATCATCAGCGGGACCTTGCCGGAAAAGGAGATTTATCTCATTTTGCAATTTTTCTGAAACAACCTCATCTGCATCGATGGAGAATACCCAGTCGTTGGAAGCTTTGTCAACGGCAAATTGTTTCTGGCTGCCGTAGCCGTCAAATTCACGGGAAAAAACGTTACATCCAAACTTACGGCAAATCTCCGGAGTGTTATCTGCCGACATAGAATCCACCACCACGATTTCATCTGCAACTCCTTTCACGGAATTCAGGCAGTGAAGGATGTTCTTTTCTTCGTTACGGGTAATGATAACTACCGACAGTTTGGGCATTGATTATGGTTTTAAATTGATTGTAAAGTCGTCCCAGTCCCTTCCCAGGGTAAACGAATCGCGAAACATTTGCAGGTCATTTGCAGAAAATGTGACTGTTTCAACAGCTTCTTTTCCCTCATCAGCAGCATAAAACACAGTGCCCCTGGGATCGACGGCCATGGAGTCGCCCGAATGCCAGACTCCATTTCCATCGTTGCCAATCCTGTTGATCCCGGCAACAAATGCCTGATTTTCAATAGCCCGTGCCACGAGCAACATTTTCCAGGGATATGCGCGGATGGCAGGCCAGCTGGCAAGGCACACCATCAGATCATACCCATATTCACCGTTGAACCAGGTGTTTTTACACCAAACCGGGAACCGCAGGTCGTAACAAAGTATGGGGGAAATTTTCCAGCCATTTACCTCAACAATCAGTTTTTGATGACCACTCTTGAATAATTTATACTCTTCACTCAAACGGAAAAGATGGCGTTTATCATATACATCAAAATGCCCGTCAGGGTACATGCAAATCAGCCGGTTGTAATATTCATTGTCTTCGCTGATAAACAATGAAGCCATGATCACTGCGTTTTTTTCCCGGGCTTTTCTGCGGAGGAACTGCACCGAGGGGCCATCAACCGGTTCGGCGCAGATGGCCGGATTAATGGAGAAACCTGTATTAAAAGTCTCCGGCATGAGGATCAGGTCGGTTGGTTCACTGATGTGACCGAGCAACTGGTCAAAATGGTCATGGTTCCTTTGTGTCTCTTCCCAAAAGAGAGTTGTTTGAATAAGTGTGACCCTTAAATCGTGCATGATTTTGGTTCCTAAAATAAAGGTAAAATTAAAAATATATCTGTTGTCGTCATTAAAAATTTTAATTTTGCTAAGCTAAACTAAACGAACTACTCCATGCAAACAATTGACAATTTTACTTTTAAGGATAAAAAGGTTCTGATCAGGGTTGATTTCAATGTACCCCTCAACAGTCAGAATCAAATTACGGATACCAATCGCATTGATGCGACCATTCCAACCATTACTAAAATACTGAACGATGGCGGGGCAGTGATCCTGATGTCGCACCTGGGTCGCCCCAAGGGAGGCCCGGAAGAAAAATATTCCCTCAAGCATGTCATCCCCTATCTCTCTGAAAAACTCAACCGACCTGTAAAGTTTGCTGATGATTGCATTGGTCAGTCGGCCATTGACCTCTCAGGTTCATTGAAACCTGGAGAAGTTTTGTTGCTTGAAAACCTGCGTTTTTACAAGGAAGAGGAAAAAGGGGATAAGGAGTTTGCCAGGAAATTATCCCTGCTTGGCGACATGTATGTCAACGATGCCTTTGGCACGGCACACCGTGCCCATGCTTCAACCGCCATCATCGCCGAGTTTTTCCCGACAGCAAAAATGTTCGGCTATGTCATGGCCAACGAAATCATCAACATCGACAAATGCCTGAAAGACGGGAAACGTCCGTTCACAGCGATTTTAGGCGGGGCGAAGGTTTCGACCAAGATCGAGATCATCAACCATCTGATGGACAAGGTCAACAACCTGATCATCGGCGGAGGCATGATGTTCACTTTCATCAAAGCGCTGGGAGGTGAAATCGGCGCCTCCATGGTGGAGGAAGATTATGTGGAGATGGCTAAAAGCATCATTGAAAAAGCCAAATCATCGGGGGTGAACCTTTACCTGCCTGCTGATGCCGTTCTGGCCGATGCATTCTCAAACGATGCAAACAAGATGACCAGCAGTGCTTACGAAATACAGGTTCCCTGGATGGGCCTCGACATCGGACCTTCCGCCTGTGCAAAATTCAACCATGTGATCGAACAATCCGGCACCATCCTGTGGAACGGCCCGATGGGTGTGTTTGAAATGAACAATTATGAAGCGGGTACCAAATTCATTGCGCTGGCCCTGGCAAGAGTTACCGAAACAGGAACTTTTACGCTGGTAGGCGGTGGTGATTCGGTTGCAGCCGTTAACAAATATAACCTTGCCGATAAGGTAAGTTATGTTTCCACAGGCGGTGGTGCCATGCTTGAATACATTGAAGGCAAACAACTCCCGGGTATTAAAGCCATTTTGGATTAATTGCCGGAAACATCACTTTTTGGTTAACAAATAGTGTTCAAATTCAGCGATTCTGTCGTTTAACTGAAACTGATTTTCAACAGTTTCCCTGCCTTTTTTCCCAAACTGCAAACGAAGGTTTTCGTCGTTGATCAGTATTGCAGTTTTCTGGCTGAATGCTTCCATGTCGGGATAATCAATCAGAAAACCTGTTTGGTTATTTATTATAATTTCAGGATTGCTCGACAGGTTAAATGCAATGGTCGGTTTTTTTGCAGCCATCGCTTCCACAATTACATAGCCGAACCCTTCCCAAAGCGAAGTAAGTATAAAAATGTCGATGGTTTGCATGAAATGTTCGATATCGGCAACGAAACCCAGTAATACAACATCCTCATGAAGCTCATATTGATCGATGAGTTTTTCCAGGGTGCTTTTCATTTCTCCGGTTCCGGCAATATATAAGGTAAACCTGATGCCTTTTTGCTTCAGCCTGTTCGCAATTTCAATGAGGTGCTGTTGCCCTTTTTGTGAGGTTAACCGGCCGGCATTGCCCAGTTTGATGCCCGGCCGGATAGTTAACGCCGGCGTTAAACCCGGCGTTAAGTGATGGTCAAAGATATCCAGGTCAATGCCATGATAAATAACCCTGACCTTATCAGGGTCAATGGTTTTTGATAAGTTTTGTAAAATCGTTTGTTTTGTTGCTTCTGAATTCGCAACGATGTGGGTTAATACACGTTTGAATAAAAACCTGTTTAAAAATGAATTTTTAACGGGAGCAGCAAGCCCTCTTAAATAGACAATGGCTTTCACACCGGCTAATTTTGCCGATAATGCCCCTAATTTCAAATCCTGGGAACTGGAAAAAATGACCGTATCGATTTTTTCACTTCTGTAAAAACGAAAAAGCCTCCAATACTTTAGCGGGTTTAAAAATGAGAGATTACCGGCATAAACAGGATACATTAACAGACCAGCCTTCATGCCCTTTTGGTCGAGTGGGGAGTTTTTACAGGCTGCAAGGTAAACCCGGTAATTAAGCTCCATAAATTTCAAGGCATATTCCAAATGCAGTTTCTCACCACCTCCCCAGAATTTTACCGTATTAAAAAAACAAATGTTCTTCATGTTGTTCCATTAGCCTGCAACTGATTTGTCTGTGATGGTTTTTTAAATAAACCATAAATTTCATGCCCGATATTGCGGTCGGGAGAAATTTTAATAATGGAAAAATGATGATACAGACAATATATATATGTCAGCCATTTTGCTTTTGTCCGTATATACCATTTATCAAGTATTTCAGCTTTCCGGAATTCTGTACTTTTTAACTCTTCCGTTTTTCCCGGGATATAATCGTCTGCTTTAAGTTTTTCAGAAACCGGGTTCATCAATGTGCGTTTCTCACGCCACCCGTAACCCCGCAGAGTGGTTTTAAAGGTGTAGGTATAATAGTCAACCGGACTTAAACCTTTTTGAACCAATAATTTTTTCAGTCCTTTCCCGTCAAAATAATTCACATGGTTTATCAGCAGTTCAGAAGGCTTGTTTTCAAATTTGGCGGTCAGATAATGTTTCCAGATATCTTCCCGGCCGTTAGGGGTGATAAAGTGAAAGAGGCCGCCTGCCATCAGATATTGGCTCACGTTTTCAGCCACTTTTGAAATATCCGTTACATGTTCAATGATATCCCGGGCAATAATCAGATCGAATTTATTCTGGTACCTGCTGATAAAATTATCCGGAATTCCCCGGATTGTTTGAAAACCATGATGTTCCCTGTTGAATTCAAGCACATCGGTATTTATATCCATCACGGTAATTTCCACCGCCGGAAAAACAAATTGCAACCCTGCGGCGAAGTAACCGGAACCAGGACCCAATTCCAGCACAAAACGGGGTGAGATGTGTCGGTTTTTCAAATGATAGCCAAAAACAACCCCCCGGCGAAAGTTCCTTTCACAGTTTTTTAATTGTTCCTTTGTCCCGGTCCTTGAAAACTCTTCAACATAATAGGCAAAACAACCCTTGGATGTTTCCTCGTCATTCAGCATGGGATCCAACTGGATGTGCCCGCAATTCTCACAAGAAACAATGCTGCAGGTTTTGATATCCCAATAATCAACGGTGCCTATTTTTCTTCCTTTTTCCGCATGACATATTCTGCAGGATTCCTCTCTTGCAATTACTTTTCCATCAAAGGGAGTTTGCCATTTCATGGCCTTACCAGTTTGGAAATTTAATCTCTCCCCCAAAGGTTTTCATCAGCCGCGGAAAGATCTGCGCGACATGGCTGTAGAAAAATGACCCTTTCTTGTGCTTCTCTGAAATCCATTTTCCGCCGTGGTCCAAACTCGAAAGCATGAAGATCAGGATGCTGATGAGGATTACCCCTTTGACAAGTCCGAGGGCCGCACCGCCAAAATGGTTGAAGAACCCCATGCCTACCACATCAACCAGCTTTTCAGTCAATTTGGCCACCAGCATTACTGCGATCACCACCAGTAAAAAGGTAATGGAAAAAGAGAGGATCGGCAGCCATTTCCGCGAAGGATGAAGGTGTTCCATCAGGGTGCTGTCGAGGTAGTTTGAAAAATGGACTGCTGCATAAATTCCAAGGAGGAGGGCCACAAAGGTGGCCAGTCCGACAATGATCCCCTGGCGATACCCATGGATCAGGAACAGCAGCAATATGGCAAGGATGATATAATCAAGGAAATTCAGGGACATTCTTTATCGCTTTAACCTGGATGTTAATTCTGTTCCGAATACAAATTCATTTAATTCAGCATTCTCTGAGTGTAGGATTGTCTCCTTATCGCCCTTCCACCAGAATTGACCTTTGTAAATGTACGCCACGCTGTCGCCGATGCTTAGCACGGAGTTCATGTCGTGGGTATTGACAATGGTTGTGATGTTGTATTCTTCGGTGATTTCCTTAATCAGATGGTCGATCACCCCTGAAGTATGCGGGTCGAGCCCCGAATTGGGTTCGTCACAAAACAGATATTGGGGTTTCATGGAAATGGCCCGTGCAATGGCTACGCGTTTGCGCATTCCTCCGCTGAGTTCCGAGGGCATCAGCCGGTTAACATTTACAAGATTGACACGATGGAGCACGAAATTGACGCGTTCCAGCTTTTCAGCCTGCGATTGTCTGGTGAACATATTCAACGGGAACATTACATTCTCTTCCACATTCATCGAGTCGAACAAAGCCCCGCCCTGGAACAGCATTCCAATCTCCTTTCGAAGGGTTTTTCGCTGCTCAAAATTCATGGTGGTAAAATTGCGGTCGTCGTACATCACCATTCCGCTGTCGACTTCAAACAAACCCACCAGGCATTTCATGAGTACCGTTTTGCCGGAACCACTTTGCCCGATGATGAGATTTGTTTTTCCCTGTTCGAATGTGCAGGAAACATTCTTCAGCACATGATGGTCCGCAAAAGTTTTATTGATGTTCCGGGCTTCAATCATGTAAGCAGGAGTTGAGTTAACACAAGGTTGAATAAAATGATGATCACGCTGCTGAAAACAACCGCTTTGGTGCTTGCCTGGCCAACTTCAAGCGCTCCTCCCTGTGTGATATATCCATAAAATCCGGAGACGGAAGAGATGATAAAAGCAAAAAACACTGTTTTCGTGATGGCATAAAAGATGGTATACCCCATAAAACCATCGCGCATCCCCTGTACAAAATCATTGGAAGATGATAACCCCGTTGCAACCATGGCAAGCCAGCCACCCAGGATACCCATCCACATGCTGAAAACGATCAGCACCGGGTTGATTAAAATTGAAGCCGCAATTTTGGGAAAAATCAGGTAGTTCGCAGAGTTTACTCCCATAATCTCCAGTGCATCAATTTGCTCGGTTACCCGCATTGTGCCAATTTCTGAAGCAATCCGCGATCCGACCTTTCCGGCCAGGATAAGGCTCATAACCGTTGGTGAAAATTCAAGGATCACGCTCTGACGTACGGTAAATCCAACCATCGACATGGGAATCAGCGGGCTGGTAATGTTGTAGGCTGTCTGGATGGCCACAACAGCACCCATGAAAGCAGAAATAAATGCCACGATACCCATCGATTCGAGGCCAAGACTGTTAATTTCGGTCATCAGCTGGTTCCAGAAGATCCTGCGTTTCTGGGGCCGGCTGAAAACCTTTTGCATCAACAGCACGTAATTTCCTATGGTGGTGAAAACCTTGAGCATAAAATGTTTTTGCTAAAGTACCAAAATTTGGGGAATCTGCGTTTAAGTGGGGGAAAATTGTAGGCAGGTGGGCGAGTGGGCGAGTGGGCGAGTGGACGAGTGGGCGAGTGGACGAGTGGGCGAGTGGGCGAGTGGACGAGTGGGCGAGTGGGCAAGTGGACAGAGAGTGAGGGAATCAATCACGTCACCTGTCACGCGTCACCTGTCACGATTTATTTTCATACCTTTATACTCAAATTTTCACACATGAAGAGAATCTGTTTTCGATTGATTTTGCTGGTTGTTCCTGTTATGCTGCTGTTGCTTGCGGGGTCGTGCAGTTCACAAAAACACTCCTCACGCAGTTCTTATCATCCGAGAAATTGTAACTGCCCCAGCTTTAAATAGAATGGTAATAATAATATTTTTTATTACCTTTGTAACACATGATGGTCAGCCCAATGGCATACCGGGTATCTCAACACGCTCTGAAACAAATGTTTGCCAGAGGCATATCAAAAGAAATCGTTGAAAGTGTTCTTTTGAAGCCAGACCAGACAATTGAACAGGATGATCTGATGGTTTTTCAAAGTATTATTACAGATGAACAGGTGAACCGTTTCTTAATCAGGGTATTTGTAAATATCAACAAAGCACCTCCACTGGTAGTGACGGTCTATAAAACTTCGAAAATAGAAAAGTATTATGAAGGTAAGATATGATAAAGAGGTAGATATTCTTTACATTCAGTTCTCTGAAGAAAAAATCGGTGAGAGCGATGAAGATAAACCTGGTATCATTATTGACTATAACGATTCCGGAAATATTGTTGGGATTGAGGTATTAAACGCATCAAAAAAAATGCCGCAACCAATGCAATTAGAATATGAGGTTGCATAACATCTGGAAAATTTAAGTGCAACTCTCCCTGTTTCATTCAAAACCACCAGTTGCCAAGCCTGTTGCAGCAAATCTTGCAGACAAGGTCAGGACGGTGCTTGGCCCAAGGCTCCCCTCAGCCGCCGTGGAAGATATTGTTGAACAAATTAAGGGAAACCCCATCAGTTTGAAAGTGGTGCAGCAACGCACTTCCAAAGCGGGCGATTTTCGGGCTGCCCACAATAATGAACCTTCGCGGATCACGGTGAACGGGAACCTTAACCAATATGCTTTTCTGATAACACTCGTACACGAATTGGCCCACCACCATGTGAATCTCGATTACAACCGTGCCCTGCAAAAGTTCTCCCTGCGCCGAAAAACACGGCCAATGCCGCACGGTAAAGAGTGGAAAGAAAAATTTCGCAAGTTGATGGAACCCTATTTGAACCATGAAGTTTTCCCAACAGACATCCTTCCGGTATTGCTTCAATACTTTGTGAACCCCAAAGCTTCCTCTTCGGCCGATCACCAATTATCGAAAGCGTTGAAAAAATATGATCCTCCTGATTCAACGATCAGGCTGGAGGTGCTTCCATACGATGCCGTTTTCACCCTGCATGAACGAAAGACTTTCCAGAAAAAAGAGAAGGTCAGAACCCGGTATCGTTGCATTTGCCTGAATACAAACCGTGTTTATCTTGTTAGTGCGGGTGCACCGGTGGTGCCAGTGTAATTTACGATTTACGATTTACGATTTACGATTTTTTTAATAGAATGTTGAGTCCACTCCGAAAAGTAGTTTATTCATCAAATCACCATTAAAAAATTGTTAAACCGCAAAGAACACAAAGAAACCGCAAAGGGCCGCAGAGATAACTCGCAGATAATTATAACTTTGCGAAACTCTGCGAAAAAACT
>CAIQUS010000207.1 GCA_903875045.1 uncultured Bacteroidales bacterium | reverse complement strand
CCACCGTTTTGAACTAAAAGGAGAATCGCTCAGAAAGAGAAAAATATGAAAATAATCCGTAAATTTGATCAGCAAATCCATCTTGGGTAAAGTGGTACACTTTGTCCCGGAATGGGTGGTACACTTTCACCGGAATAGTCAATCGAATAATTCCTGCCTGTTTTCGCCCGTTTATAGATTATCCTGTCATTAATAATGTTGGACGGTTTCAGCATGGCAATGTCAGCAAAGTTCATACCCATGTTATAGAAGCTGAATAAGAAGTAGTTTCTGGAATGCCATACAGGTGTGCCATGCACAAACTCCGCATCCCTGATTTTATCTATATCAACTTTAGAGATGGCACGTTTTGCAGTTTTTGTCTCCCGTATGGAATAATTGGCAAACGGATATGTATCCTTACCAATAACACCCTCTTTAATCGCCCGGTTAAAAATTGCTCTCACGGTACGAAAATAAAAACTCAGACTATTGAGCCCATTACCCTCTGCGAGATGTTTGGATTCAATGGTTTTCAACATTGTATAGGTAATTTCCTCAAACCCTAAAACTCTTTCATTGGTATACCGCTTTATAAAATCCTTTGCCTGCTGATATACTGAAGCATTGCCCAACCGCTTTGCCAGCGTAAGTTCATCAATGATTTTCTTGGTAAAGTCATTGAAAGTTACCTTAATTGATTTATTTGATAACAGTTGCTGAAGTTCACTCGGCGATAGTGAGGCTAATTTTCCCGAAAGATTTAGACTATCAAGCTGGTCATCAATCTCAATTCTGCGAGATAACAACTTATTGTTGGTACGCTTAAGGTCTTTTATCTTCTTTGATTTAAAAATAATGGTTTGAGTTTTTGCATCCCATTGCTCCTCAAGTACTGAGAATCCTGTTGAAATACGTAACGGCTTTCGATGATGATAAATCATTATACAGATAGGAATCGTTTCATCCTTTAACTTTCTCCTCTTATCGAGTATGAGTTTTGAAGTTGTCATAAAATATGCCATTCATAATGCCATACAAAGTTAGCACTTTTTTGCTTTTCTTCAAATCAAAGTATCCAGGGAGCAAAAATAAAAAATCCCGAAAGCCCTTGTCATAAGTGCATTTCGGGATATTTTGGTGAAGATTGGGGTGAGCGGTAAATGGGATTCGGACCCACGACCCTCAGCTTGGGAAGCTGATGCTCTACCAACTGAGCTACTACCGCGTGTGTTGGTAATGTTTTATCTGATCAGGAACATTAATGCTGCAAAAATAATCTTTTTTAAGTTTGGCGGGCATATACAGTTAAAAAAAAATGATTCTTTGAACTACCGTGAAATCACGCAGAATTATTCATTGAATCTCGTTGATTCACTTTAATAAACTTGACTTCTAATGAATATTACCATATATTTGTATTCAAAACCAAGGTCTTATGAAAACCACCTTCGCCATTTGCTTTCTGTGCATTCTATCCCTTCCACTTATTTCACAAAATTCATCTATCGTTGTAATCACACCTAATGGCGGTGAAAACTGGCTCATAGGGTGTCAACAAACCATTCAATGGACTACAACAACACCGGGAATGGTCAAAATTGAATTATTCAGAAACGGATCATTTTACATGACCCTTGCGAACCAGATACCTGTTACCCAGACTGCCTTTTCCTGGATTCCGCCATACTCCATACTTCCCGGAAATACCTTCAAAGTAAAGATCAGCAGTTTAACCAGTTCATCCGGTTTTGATTTCAGCGATGCCTACTTTTCCATTAATAAAGGCACAATTTCATTAATATCCCCGAATGGAGGTGAAGCATGGCTGTACGGAACAACCCACCTCATTCAATGGAATGACAATATTTGCGAAAACGTAAGAATCGAGTTGTGGAAAGGCGGGTCTTACTTTGCGCTTCTGACTGCTTCAACACCGTCAAACGGGAGTTTTCCATGGGCCATTACCAGCGCCATTCCTGCTGGAAGTGATTATAAAGTCAAAGTAATGAGTACTGCATTGGTTTCGGCAACATCCAACCTGGCTTTTGATTTCAGCGATAACAATTTTACGGTTGGAACCGCGAATCCCTGTTTCATGACTGTTACCTGTCCGAATGGCGGAGAAATATGGGCTAAAGGGACTACACAAATGATTACATGGCAGGACAATGTTACATATCCCGTCAGGATCGAACTATGGAAAAATGGTCTTTATAAATCCCTCATCGCTGCTTCAGTGCCAAGCACCGGCAACTATTTGTGGGTCATTCCCGCGAGCCTTCCTTCAGGTTCCGATTATAAAGTTAAAATTATTGCAGTAACATCAACCGCATCTTTTACCTGCTATGATCTCAGTGACAATAATTTTTCTTTGATTGGCTCTGCCACCGGTGGTTTTAAATCTGTAGAAAAGGATTTTCATGCATATCCCAATCCCTGCAATAATTTTATAAATGTTATTATTCCTGGCAATACAGGGGCAAAAACTTCTATTAAAATCATGGATATAACCGGAAAAATGGTTTTTGATCAGAGTATTCAGGAAAATCAACAAAGTGAAGAGCTGAAAATCAACACCTCAGAAATTGCTGATGGGTTTTATATTCTCCTTATCCGGCAGAATCAGGAAATAGTTTATAAGAAAACCATCATGATAAACCATTAATCTATCATAAAGGACTTATTCCCGTTTTCCGCATAATTCATCAATTTCATCAATGGAAAGATGTGCATCGCAACAAAATGAATCCCCGCGCTGGTGTTCCGTACAAAAATTGATTTTACGATAAGCAATCCGCTGAATGTTTAGCAGGTGCCGCACTGAAATGTTGTCGGTGGTGAAGTTTTTTCCGCCAGATCCGCAGGCGAGGGTCATCGAAGGGGTAAGGCTGTTATATAAACCACCCAATGCCCCCTGGGAAGAAGGTGTATTAACCACTATCCTGCCTGCATTCAGAGCCTGCGCAAAGTATCTTATCTTGGCATCATCATTGGAAAAGATGCTTACGGTGTGGCCGAGCCCCCCATGATCATTGATCCTGCGGCACATCACAATCGCTTCTTCAAAATTATCCACTTCATAAAATGCAAGGATCGGGGCCAGAATTTCAAGCGACAGCGGCCATTTGATCCCAACCTGATGCTTTTCCATTTCAGCGATCAACAGATTGGTTCCGTCAGGTACCGCGATACCAGCCAATGCTGCAATTACATGGGCTGGTTTTCCAATAACCTCAGGGTTCATAGTGTGTTGTGAAGAATTTATCGCAATCCGTCCAACTTTATCTATTTCGTCACGGGATAAAAAACAGGCTCCCTGCTTTACAAATTCATCCCTGACTTTCTGGGCATTATGGTGTGAAACGACAACCGCCTGCTCGCTCGCGCAAATAGTTCCATTGTCAAAAAGCTTTGATAGAAGAATCTGGTTTACAGCAAATTCGACATCAGCGCTTTTCCCAATGTACACAGGTACATTACCAGGCCCAACCCCGATAGCAGGGTTCCCCGAATGGTATGCTGCACGCACCAGACTAACCGATCCTGTAGCCAAAACCAGGGCTACCCGCCTATGGCTCATAAAAGCAAGTACCTGCTCACGTGTGGCGCGAGGAATCCACTGAATGCAATGTTCAGGGGCTCCTGCGTTTAATGCTGCATCGTAACAAATCCTGGCTGCCTCTATGGTGGATTTTCTTGCAGCCCCATGTGGAAAAATGATGATCGGGTTTCGCGATTTCATCGCGATCAGAATCTTGAAGAGCGCAGTAGAGGTAGGGTTTGTAATCGGTGTCACTGCGAATATCGGACCCATTGGTCTGGCAATTTCAACAATCTGATTTACCCGATCCTCTGAAACAACCCCAACAGTCGGAATATTCTTAATGTCGCGATAAACAAACCGTGTAGCGATAATATTCTTGATCACCTTGTCGCGAAGATTTCCAATCCCGGTCTCTTCAAAAGCCATTTCGGCCAATTTCTGCCTGTTGTTGAATGCTTCACGATACACGGCAAACACAACCTTGTCGGTTGCCGCCTGATCCAACTTCACGAATGCCTCGGCTGCATTGAGTGAAAATTGCACCGTTTCTTCAACAAAATGATCATGTTTTTTTTCTTCCATGGAACGGAGATAAGGCAACAACAAACATAATAAATTATTCCCGATCGCTAAGCTCCATCCACCGGTTAGTTTTAAGTTCGATCTCAGGCAGTATCGCAGCCCACCGTTCAGAACGCTTTGTCAGCACTTCAGCATTCAAATTTCCCGATTGAAGATCAAGTTCAATTTCCGACTTCTCCGCTTCAAGTATGGATATTTCATTCTCAAGCGTTTCCAGCTCCCGTTTTTCCTTGAACGACAATTTATTTGTTGCTGCAGCTACCGGCTTCTGAGCTTCAATAACACGAACCGCCATTCGTTTCTGGAGTTGCTCTTTCTTTTTTCGCTCGTCACTCCATGCCTTGTATTGACTGTAATTACCCGGAAAATCCTTAATAACGCCATCTCCTTCAAATACAAAAAGATGATCAACAATTTTATCTAAAAAATAACGATCATGGGTTACAACAACTACACAACCATTAAAGGATGCGAGATATTCTTCAAGAACATTGAGCGTGAGAATATCGAGGTCGTTGGTAGGCTCATCAAGGATCAGAAAATTCGGGCTTCGCATAAGCACCGTTATCAGGTACAGCCGTCTCTTCTCCCCTCCGCTCAGTTTATACACAGGTTGAAAATGCGATGGGTAGGGAAACATGAAATAGTTGAGAAACGCGGCAGCAGAAATGCTGTCGCCATTGCCAAGTTTCACAACTTCAGCAATTTCCTTTACCACATCAATTACCTTGGTATCCTCATTAAAAACAAGCCCCTGTTGCTTGTAATAACCATATTGTATGGTTTCACCGGTCTGGATATGCCCCTTCTGGGGTCTGATACGGCCGGTAATGACATCAAGGAATGTAGATTTTCCCGAGCCATTTTTCCCTACGATGCCAACTTTTTCACGCCGTTTGAAGGTGTATGTAAAACCTTTTAGAATGGCCAGTTCTCCCCATTTGAAGGAAACATCATTGATCTCAAGAATTTTATTTCCCATGCGGGCCCCTTCGATATTCAGGTTCATCCGCTCTTCGTAAATTTTATTGGAGGCCTTCTCCTGCAAGTCGTAAAAACTATCGATGCGGGCCTTGGCTTTTGTGGTACGGGCCTTGGGCATGCGGCGCATCCATTCCTGCTCCGTGCGAAGGAGGTTCTGTGCCTTTTCAACCTCTTTATTCTGGTTATCAATACGTTCAGCTTGCTTTTCCAGAAAATAGGAATAATTGCCTTTGTACTTGTACACGGCTGAGTTTTCCATCTCAAGTACTTCATCACATACCCTGTCGAGGAAATACCGGTCGTGGGTTACCATCAGCAAGGTGATGCTGGTTTTCGACAAGTACTCCTCCAGCCATTCGATCATCTCCACATCGAGGTGATTGGTAGGTTCATCGAGCATCAGAAAAGTTGGCTCGGTAATAAGGACTTTGGCCAGTGCGACACGCTTTCGCTGACCACCCGACAGTTCCCTGATGAATTGGTCCAGATCAGGCAACTTTAACTGAGTAAGAATTTGCTTGACCCGTGTTTCATATTCCCATCCCTGGATGGCATCCATTTTTTCAATCGCCTGCTGAATCTCCTCCTTGTTTTCACCCTTGATCACATGTTCATAATTCAGAATGGTTTTCTGGATATCATTGGAATGGGAGTATACCTCTTCAAACACGGTTTTTGCAGGATCAAGCTCAGGTTCCTGCCTGAGATACTCGAATGAATCACGGTTAAACAGGTTAACAACTCCGGCATCACAAGGCTCCAACCCCGCTATAATATTAAGCAGACTCGTTTTTCCTGCTCCGTTACGTGCAATAAGGGCAACTTTTTGAGATTCACTCAACACAAAGGAAATATTTTCGAACAGATTTTTTTCACCATAAGAACGGGCCAGATTCTCAACTTGAAGGATTGTCGACATGCTTGGTATGTATGAGTGACAAAGGTAGGTATTATCACCATGAAAAAAATGGCTGGGGAGATGCCATGAAAACATAAAATTTCTCTAAATTTACCAAAAAAAAATGCCGCTGCACAGCTACCTGGTTTTGTTCGCATTTACTGTTCTGTTTTGGGTTTTCATCCTTCAATTTATCAGAACAAAAAATTCGTTATCAGTACTTTTAGGAAATCCCACCATTGAAAAGTTGTATTTTGTTTCCGGGAAAATTACACTTTTCACAACATGGTTCTTATTCATTATTAAAGCCATCAATCCCAGACTCGGATATCTGGATGTTCCACCAGGCTTGTCCTGGTTGGCAGTAGGCCTGCTGTATATTGGGGCGCTCATCCTTGCCATCTCCTTAATCAACCTTGGAAAATCCCTCATGGTAGGATTGCCCTCCGGGGAAACGACTTTGCAAACCCATGGCCTGTATCGGTATAGCCGTAATCCAATTTATCTTGGTGTTCATACGATTGCTATAGCATCCTGCATCTACTTTCCCGACTTGATCAACATTGCATTTACCATTTATGGGATATATATCCATCATCTGATAATCAAAGAGGAAGAAAATTTTCTGGCAAAACGGTTTGGGCCTGATTGGGTGACTTATTGCTCAAAGGTGAGAAGGTATTTATGAGTCACCTCACCCAACCCTCTCCTCAAGGAGAGGGCTCTCCCCTTCTCCTTGAGGAGAAGGGGCCGGGGGTTGAGGTATTAAAAATAACCAACAAATACACATGATTTTTAACCCTCGTAAACTGATAAAGAGTTTTTCCTTCGCATGCAAAGGTCTGAAAACTGTAATCTGCAGTCAGCAAAATTTTCAGGTTCACATAGCTGTTGCCTGCGTTGTTATTGCATCCGGGGTGTTTTTCAAATTAACTGCCGGTGAATGGTGCCTGATCGTATTAACTATAACCCTGGTCCTGGCAATGGAAACGCTGAATACGGCAATAGAAAAACTGGTTGATTTTATATCGCCCGGATTTCATCCTCAGGCAGGAGCGGTAAAAGACATTTCCGCCGCAGCAGTTTTAATAACAGCGATTGCGGCGGTTATTATCGGACTTATCATATTTTTACCAAAATTACTGTGAAACATTTTTGAAAGTAACCTAACGAACAAACAACATGAAAAAATTAACCTTATTCATTGGAGTGGCCTTAATGGCAGGTCTTTATTCTTGCAAACCGGCAGAGAAAAAAACCGAAGAAGCGCCTCTGATTGAAAAACAAACGATCGAACTTAAAAGTGACCTGATGACACCTGAAGTCCTGTGGAGTTTTGGTCGCGTGAGTGAACCGGAACTTTCCCCCGATAAACTAACTATTTTATACGGGGTGACATATTACGATGTCGCTCAGAACAAAGGGAACCGTGAATTATACACCATTGGAGCCGACGGACAAAATTTAAAACGCATTACCACCACCAAATTCAGCGAATACCAGGCTATGTGGGCCACCGATGGGAAAAAAGTGGTGTTTATGTCGGCAGAAACCGGTTCCATGCAGGTTTGGGAGATGAATCCCGACGGTTCTGACCGCAGGCAAATCACCAACATCGAAAATGGGATTAATGGCTATAAATTTGCCCCGGATATGAAGAAAATTCTTTACACGGCTGATGTCATTCCCGAAAAACAGTATAAAGATATCTATGCCGACCTGCCAAAGGCAAGCGGAAGGATTTACAATGACCTGATGTACCGTCACTGGGATACATGGGTACAGGGGTACAGCCATATTTTTGTGGCAGAACTCGCCGCTGAGAAAATCACCAAAGGAACCGATATCATGCTGAATGAACCATTCGAATCGCCACTGATGCCATTTGGCGGAATGGAACAAATAAACTGGAGCCCCGATAGCAAGGTGATTGCCTATACCTGCCGGAAGAAAAAAGGGGTCGAATATGCCAAGTCAACCAATTCAGATATCTATTTGTATGAAGTGGATGGTGGTAAAACAATAAACATCAGCGAAGGCATGATGGGCTATGATGTTGCCCCCGTTTATTCCTCCGATGGAAAGAAGATTGCCTGGCAAAGTATGGAGCGCGATGGGTATGAATCCGACAAAAATCGTTTGTTCGTTTATGATGTGGATTCAAAAACAAAAGTTGATTATACCAGTACTTTTGATCAGAATGCAGAGAGCCTTTCATGGTCTGAAGATAATAAATCCATCTTTTTCATCAGCGATTTTCATGCAACCGATGAAATTTACCGGCTTGACCTGGCTGATGGAAAAATCACCAAAATCACTGCAGGAATACATAACTACACCGGAGTTATTCCTGCCGGTGATAAATTGATTGCCACACGTATGTCAATGTCAGCTCCAGTGGAACTGTATTCAGTTGATCCGGGCACTGGAAAAGAGAGCCAGATCACTACCACCAATAAGGATGTACTGGATAAACTGGCGCTGGCACGTATCGAACAGCGCTGGATCAAAACCACCGATAACAAGGATATGCACACATGGATCATTTACCCCCCCCATTTTGACTCAACGAAAAAATACCCGACCCTGTTATATTGTGAAGGGGGCCCTCAAAGCACCGTAAGTCAGTTCTGGTCATTCCGCTGGAATTTCCAGATGATGGCAGCCAACGGTTATATCATTGTCGCACCAAACCGCAGGGGATTGCCCGGTTTTGGCCAGGCCTGGAACGAGCAAATCAGCGGCGATTACGGCGGGCAGAATATGAAAGATTATTTAAGCGCCATCGATGCGATGACCAAGGAGCCTTATGTCAATAAAGACAAACTGGGTTGTGTGGGCGCAAGCTATGGCGGATTTTCGGTATACTGGCTGGCTGGCAACCATAACAAACGATTCAAGGCATTTATTGCACACGATGGCATGTTCAACCTCGAAGCACAATATCTTGAAACCGAAGAAATGTGGTTTGTTAACTGGGACCTCGGTGGCCCTTTCTGGGATAAAAACAATAAAATTGCCCAACGGTCTTATGCCAATTCTCCCCACCGCTTCGTCCAGAACTGGGATACACCCATCCTGTGTATCCATGGAGAGCTCGACTACCGGATTGTGGCCACTCAGGGCATGCAGGCTTTCAATGCAGCTGTTTTACGCGGCATTCCTGCAGAATTTCTCTATTTCCCAGATGAAAACCATTGGGTTTTGAAACCACAGAATGGTATTTTATGGCAGCGTACCTTCTATAACTGGTTGGATAAATGGCTTAAATAAAAAAATGAAAGATAAGATCAAAGAAGCCGCACTTGTTCTTCAGAAATCGCGGTTTACTACTGCCTTCACCGGAGCAGGGATCTCAGTTGAAAGTGGGATCCCTTCTTTCCGTGGCAGTGGTGGATTATGGGAAAAATACGACCCTGCAGTACTTGACTTGCAGAATTTCCTGAATGATCCGGCCAGTTCGTGGGTGGTCATCAAGGAAATATTTTATGATTTCTTCGGCACTGCAAAGCCAAACAAGGCTCATCTGGTTCTCGCCAGAATGGAACAGGAGGGTCTGCTTGGCAGTACCATCACCCAGAATATCGACAACCTGCATCAGGAAGCCGGATCGGTTATTGTATCTGAATTCCATGGTAATTCAAAAAAACTCAAATGCATTCAATGTCACCGCGAATACCGGCCAGGGCAAATCAGCCTGGAGCATTTTCCACCAACATGCCGCGAATGCGGAGGAATTCTTAAACCTGACTTTGTCTTTTTCGGGGAAGCGATTCCTCAATTGCCGCTGAACGAGGCATATAACGCAGCTTCCATATCCGATGTATTCCTGATTATCGGTACAACCGGCGAGGTAATGCCGGCCTGCCAGATACCTTTTATGGCAAAAGAATTTGGGGCCACCATCATCGAAATAAACCCCGAACCATCGAATTACACCAATAAAATCACTGATATTTTTTTACAGGGAAAGGCAACCACGGTGATGTTAATGCTTGAGAAACTTTTATTTTCCCCTGCCCTGGATGATGATCAGAATGGTGTAGATTAGAATTTTAAAATCCATCGCCAGCGACATGTTTTCTATATAAAGAATGTCAAATTTCAGACGTTCAACCATTTGATCCAAATTTTCAGCATAACCATATTTAACCTGGCCCCATGAGGTTATTCCGGGTTTCACTTTATGAAGTAAACGGTAATGGGGAGCCCGCTGAATGATGAGATCAATGTAAAACTGGCGTTCCGGCCGAGGCCCGACCAAACTCATATCGCCCTTTAAAACGGTATAAAACTGAGGGATTTCATCTACCCTGAACTGCCTGAGAAACCTTCCGAAACGTGTAATCCTGGGATCATTTTTCGATGACAATTGAGGGCCACTGTCTTCAGCATCTTTATACATGGTCCTGAATTTGTGCATGGTAAACGGCTTTCCTTTGATCCCGACCCGTTCCTGGGAAAAGAAAACTGGTCCGGGGGAAGTAACCTTGATGATGATGGCGGTGATAATCATCATGGGCGATAGCAAAATCAGGCAGATGATTGAAATGATAAGGTCAAGGATACGCTTAAGCGACATCTGCCAGTCAGGCATCAGGTCGGGATAAATCTGGATGAGCGGCGCATGGAATATGGAGGTTGTTTTAACCGATCCCATCAGAATATCCTGCATGGCAGGAATAATTTTTATCACCACCTCGGTATCTTCGAGCTGAGTGATAATATTTTCAATGGTATGATTTTCAGAGTGCTCAATCGCAATAATCACCTCCTCGATGCCTAACTCCTTGACAAGTCTGTTGAGATCCTTTAATCCCCCAAGATGAGGAATCGACTCCGACAATTTATATCTGCTGTATCCTTCAACATTGATAAAGCCAACAAATTTATTTCCTGATGACTTTTCCTGATTTTCAATCTCATTATAAATTGAAACGGCATTGCCATTGCTTCCTATGATGATGGTGTTAAAACCAATTAACTTGTGATGAATTTTATTGGCTGCCCTTGATGTGAGAAAGAACCGGAATGAACCCGTGAAAAAGAGGTGGAGTATAAACAAGATAAAAAAGAACTCAACGTAGGTATGCTGGTTGATGATGATGTCGTCAAGAATGAGGGTGAAAAAAAGAAGGGTAACCCCGATAAATGTGATAAGAATTGTTTGTGCAAATTCCCGCAATCTGGCTTTGCGATAAATTTTACGATAAGTTCCGATCAGTGTATAAAGGATTAGCCAGAAAACAGGGATAAGTGTGACCCCGTAATAAAGCTTTTTATCTGAAAAAATATCATCAGGATGTTGAAAAATCTGGTGATCTACCGCATATTTCCGATAGACAAAGAACAATGTCCAGGCAAGAAAAGCCGTAAAAAAATCGGCAGCAATATATTTTATAACCTGTAACCGCTTGTTCATACGTCAGCTATTCTGGTTTTATCCGGCCATTTCATTACTTCGATTTACGTGTTACCACCTTGAAATTATCGAAGCAAATAACAGATTGCTTCAATCCTGCATCTTTCAAAGCACTGAAATATACCCGGTATGTAATCATACCTGAATATGCATTCAGGGTAGTTGATAAATCGATATATATTTTTTTCCATTGACCATTCGTAGGGTTCAGGGTGATAATCGGTGTTTGGTAAAGGGTGGTGTTACCATAAGTAAAAACACCGACAACAAGTGCATTGGCAGTATTAAAATTCATTTCCAGAAAAACAGGTGCTGCAGGAATGGAATATTCTGCATGGGTCTGACATTCGAAAAAATCATGAATCGAATCCAGTAAAACCATTCCTGAATGATTGCCTTCAAAAGTAAGCGGCGACCCTGCAGAAGTATGCTGTATCCAGGCAGAACTGCCACTTGTCGTATCAAGACTTTGTGAAATATCTTCAAAATCCTCCTTCCAGACAAAAAGAGCAGTGGATTGGTAGGTTGTTTTTACCACGCCTAATTTGGTGGTACTATCCATCACCAGATTTACATCCCTGCTGATCGGATTATAAAAATCATAACTCACCCGGGTCGCGGCAATTCCATTCCGTTTGATACCCGGCCAAATTTTCAGACTGTGTTTGCCTGATTTTAACACCGGCAGCCTGGCCGGAAGTTCAAAAGTGCCCATAAATTCATCATCCACATACACCCACACATCTGTAATGCGTTGGGATGATGTACCTTCCGAATAATAATTGGTGGTGAGATAAATGGAATCGATGCTCAGATAAGCCGGTATTGTTTGATCACCCGAAAATTTTTCACAGGAAGTTGCAGTGATAAACAGGAAACAAACAAAACAGAAATAATGAAGGATTTTCCTGTAGATCATAAAGTCATAATGGGGTGAAATCACTGATTCCTGTAAAGGATAACGACTTGTTATGGCCGATATTGTTCATGGGTACACAAAAGTAATGAACAGGCAACGAACAATCAATCAGGCCATGTTTGCAGCGTTCAGATTGATTTTTTCAATGATTTTATACGCCACTTCCAGTGCACTGTAACCATCATTGATTGTGACCATTGGAATGGTGTTGTTTACAATTGCTGTATTGAAACTTTCCAGTTCGGCTTTAATGGCATTCAGTGGTTTGATCTCCGGTTTATCAAAATTAATTTGCTTGGTTCCCCTGCCAGGTCCAAGTTCCAGGATGAATCCCAGGGGGGGTGAATCCTCGTTTACATCGTTGATCTTCACCACCTCGAGCTCCTTTTTCAAAAAATCAACAGAAATATAGGCGTCTCTTTGAAAAAACCTGGATTTACGCATATTTTTTAATGAAATACGACTGGCTGTGAGATTTGCAACACATCCGTTGTCGAATTCAATCCGGGCATTGGCAATATCAGGGGTATCACTTACAACTGCTACACCACTGGCGCTGATTTTCTTTATATTGCTTTTCACAACACTTAACACAATGTCGATGTCATGTATCATCAGGTCAAGAATAACAGGTACATCTGTCCCTCTTGGATTAAATTGTGCAAGCCGGTGACTTTCAATAAACATTGGACGATCGAACGTTGCTTCGGCAGCAAGAAAAGCCGGATTGAACCGTTCGACGTGGCCAACCTGAACTTTTACATTTGCTTCACGGGCAATTTTCATCAACTCCCGCGCCTCTTCAAGGGTTGTTACGATTGGCTTTTCAATAAATACATGTCTGCACTTTTTAAGAGCCTTTGCGGCACATTCAAAGTGAGAAATGGTGGGTGTCACAATGTCAACAACATCTACATTATCAATCAGTTCATCAATGGAACCCCATAATTTAACTCCTAATTCCCGGGCAATTTTCTCTGCATTGTCAGCATCCGGATCATAAAAACCAACCAGATCAAATTCGGAAATTTCCTTGATGCATTTCAGATGAATTTTACCAAGATGACCGGCTCCCAGCACTCCGATTTTCAGCATGTTATTTTTTTTTGCAAAGGTAGGTTTTTACCCTGACTGAATTTAGTATTTTCGTGAAAAAATAAACGAACCAAACAACATGACGACAGCCAAACCGGTTGACTCCTATAAACATCAAGGATTAAGGAAGTTACTGGTACAAAATATCAAACAAAAGGGAATTACAGATCAGCAGGTTCTTACTGCCCTGGAAACGGTACCACGCCATTTCTTTTTTGATTCTTCCTTTTTGGAATACGCTTATGAAGATAAGCCGTTTCCAATCGGTGCCGGACAAACAATTTCCCAGCCATTTACCGTAGCATTTCAGACCGAGCTTTTACAAATCCGGAAAAACGACAAAGTGCTCGAAATCGGCACAGGTTCGGGATATCAGGCTTGCATACTTGCTGAAATGGGCGCTAAGGTTTTTACCATTGAACGCCAGAAGACCCTCTTTGACCGGACCAGCAAATTCTTGCACGTTGTCGGGTATCCAACCATCAAAACCTTTTTCGGTGACGGGTATAAGGGGCTTCCCGCGTTTGCTCCTTTTGATAAAATGATTGTTACGGCGGCAGCGCCCTACGTGCCGGATGCTTTATTGGAACAGCTCCGGCCTGGGGGGATTCTTGTGATCCCGGTTGGTGCCAATGATGTACAAACCATGACAACCTTCATCCGAAATCCGGACAACTCTTTTACCAAAAAAGAGTATGGCGCCTTCAGGTTTGTTCCGATGCTGGAAGATAAGGCCAAAGACACACAGACGCTTTAGCGTCAGGCCAGGGCATGTTGTACGGGGGAGCATTTTATGTGTTGCCAAGCCAGCGCTTACGGGCCCTTCGAACAAATGCAATGGCAAATCCGATGGTCATCACGAGGGAACCCAGCCATAAAATGTTGATGTATGGATTCATAATGGCCTTGATTACTATATACTCTGGCTCCTTTGAAACGTCGGCGATATAGGTATAATAATCTCGTCCCGGGAAGTGACGGGTGTCGGGGTTATACACAGCTCCCATCCGGGGATGTACGTTCACAGATGGATGCAGCGTGAATTCCAACTTGTATTTTCCATTGACCTTGGTTAAAAAATCAACCCGGTAATCTGTAGTATTCCCGGCAAGCGTGCTGTTCACGTATGTAACATAGAAATCGTTCATTAATAAGGTATCACTTCGCATCAGTACAAGATTTTCAGCATTGGCCTGGCTGTCCTCCAAATCAAATTCGGAGGTATTGGAAGAGATGATCTTCGAATTTGAAAAAGTCAGCACGGAACCTAATACAAAAATCACAAAACCGATATGGGTAATAATGGCACCGATGTTTCGGGGTTTGGTCACAAGGAAAGCCATGTTGTACAATGATGAAAGCAACGCAAAAAGTGTGAACACAACCAGCAGAATGAAGTTCATCTGATGAATCACACCCATTGCAACCAGCGGGATGGTTATTGCAACAGAGGCAACCGATGGGATAAGGAGTTTTTTGATAAAGCGCCCCGGGTCATTGGAATTGTAGCTTAAAAACTGGCTGAAAGCAATAAAAGCCGCAATCAGCAAGGCATAAGGCATCTGCCAACGATTGTAGAATCCAACGCGGTCAACAGGTGGCGCAATGTCGGTATGAAACAAACCGTTAAATACGGGTATTGAAGTGGTAAAAACAATTTGAAAAGCAGCCAATACCATGATAATGGCTCCGATAAACATCCAGAATTCACGTGAAAGGAGGATATCCTCCTTTGCCGAATGGAACTTTCGGAAATTAGTAACAATCATTACAACCATGATGGCAAAAAACACCAGCAAATAAACCAGCAGTTGCAAAGTCATGCCATTGTCACCAAATGAATGGGCGGAAGTATCGGCTAAAACACCACTCCGGGTTAGAAAACTGGCATACAGAACCAGTACGTACGAGAGGGTAATTAATATATATGCTGCAAGCAAAGCAAAATTCTGTCGCCTGGAGATCAGCATAAAATGCAATCCGGCGATCAAAGTCATCCAGGGCACCAGTGAGGAATTTTCGACCGGGTCCCACGACCAGAAACCACCGAATGTGAGTGAAACATAAGCCCAGGCGCCGCCCAACAGAATCCCGGCCCCGAGCATCAACAGGGCAAACAAGGTCCATGGCAGGGCCCGGCCAATCCAGGTATGATAATCTTTTTTTAAGAATGAGGCAATGGCATAACTGAAAGGAACAAGTGACAGGGCATATCCCAGGAATAAAATCGGCGGATGAATGGTCATCCAGATATTCTCCAGCAACGGATTTAACCCGTTTCCATCAGTAATGGTACTGAGATAGTTAGGCATTGCAAAAATCGTATCCGTAACCGTTTCCACGGTTTCCCGCAATAATCCGAATGGACTTGCCCCTATTTTCACTCCCAAAAAAGTTACTCCCAGCAGCATTGAGGTGACAAATGCCTGTGATAGTGAGAAGATCATCATCACCGGCGATTCCCATTTTCTGGCAAGTCTAAGCAGCACCAACCCGATCAAAGCCTGCCAAAGCGCCCAAACCAGAAAGCTCCCCTCCTGCCCTGCCCAGAAACAGGAAACGATATATTTCATCGGCAACTCTTTTGAAGAGTATTGCCATACATAAGCGTATTCAAAATAATGTTTAAAAATGATAAAAAAGAGTACTGCGGCAACGGCCACGATAGAAAGGGCATGTACTATATACAATCCCCGGGCTGACTTCAGCCATACAGTGCGGTGGTCTTTCCTGTAGAAGGCCAGAAAATAAAAAACTGTTGCAAGGATAGCTGTTCCAAATCCGAGCCAGACAAAAAATTTCCCCATCTCTCCGGGGAAAAGATGTTCACCAATATATTGAATGTTCATGCTGATTTTTTAATGTGGCCGCAAAAATACGGTTTTCATTTTGCTCCATGCGCAACTTTCCAGTATATTCGCATAAAAATTTTCTACCATGGTTAAAATTGGTCTCATCGGAGGTTCAGGACTCGAAAAGCTGAACATTTTTGCAGATTCAGGGGAAGTAAACGTTACCACACCTTACGGCGACCCTAGTTCCTCATTTTTCACAGGTACGATTGGTTCATGCGAAGTATTTATCCTTTCACGTCACGGCCGTGACCATACCATCCCTCCTACCCAGGTGAACAACCGGGCAAACATTTATGCCTTGAAAGAATTGGGCTGTAAATACATCTTTGTAACAACGGCATGCGGAAGCCTCAGAGAAGAAATCTGTCGGGGCGATATTGTGATTGCCGATCAGTTTATTGATGTGACCCGTCACAGGATCAACACCTTTTACGACAGATTTGAACCAGGTCAAATGGCTCATGTTGCCATGGGTGATCCTTTTTCTGAAAAATTACGTCAGGTTCTGATTAAGGGTTGCCAGGAAACAGGAGTGAAGTACCACCCGACAGGAACCATTGTTACGATTGAAGGACCACGTTTTTCAACTCGTGCTGAATCAAAAATGTTCCGGTTGCTTGGCGCTGATGTAGTAAACATGAGCATTGCGCCCGAATCGAGCCTTGCCATGGAAGCTGGTATCCCTTATGCAGCAATTGCCCTGTCAACAGATTATGACTCCTGGAAACATGATGAAGAACCCGTAACCTGGGAAGCGGTGCTGGCTGTTTTTAACGAAAATGTCAGACATGTCACCGGGCTGCTGGTGCACATTTTGCGAAACTTTGAAGGATAATAAGTCACAAGGTCACAAGGTTACAGGGTAACAAGGTAGCAAAATGTAAAGCTAATTTTACCCAGTAACCCAGTAACCCTGTAACCCTGTAACCCTGTGACCCTGTGACCCTGTGACTTTACAACGCTGTCACTCCCCAACTACCTCACATATTTAAAATCCTTACCCAGATATTTCGCGGTATCACCCAACTCTTCCTCAATGCGTAACAATTGATTGTATTTGGCAATACGGTCGGTACGGCAGGCTGAGCCGGTTTTGATCAACCCGGTATTCAAAGCAACTGCCAGATCGGCAATGGTAACATCTTCTGTTTCACCAGAACGGTGGCTCATTACAGCTGTATAGCTATTTCTGTAGGCCATGTTCACTGCATTGATGGTTTCACTCAAAGTACCGATTTGGTTTACCTTGATCAGAATGGAGTTTGCAACACCTTTCTTAATTCCCTGTGCGAGGCGGTCAACATTGGTTACAAAAAGATCATCACCAACAAGTTGAATTTTACTTCCCAACTCTTTGGTCATCAGTTTCCATCCGGCCCAATCATCCTCAGCCATTCCGTCTTCAATCGAAATAATCGGATACCGTTTTGCCCAATCTTTCCAGAAGGAAACCATTTCTGCAGGTGTAAGTTTGTCCCCTGTCGATTTTTTTAAATGGTAAACGTTCTCTTCTGTGATAAAATATTCGGAGGAAGCCGGATCCAAAGCAATGAAAATATCCTTACCAGGTTCATAACCTGAAATTTCAATGGCCTTCATGATGACAGTGAGCGCCTCTTCGTTTGATTTAAGGTTAGGGGCAAAACCACCTTCATCACCAACATTTGTGGAATATTTCCCTTTCTTCAGAACAGATTTCAGGTTATGAAACACTTCAGCACCCATACGCAGTGCCTCACTGAAGGAGGTAGCTCCAACTGGCATGATCATAAATTCCTGAAAATCGATGGAATTATCTGCATGAGATCCACCGTTGAGGATGTTCATCATAGGGATTGGGAGGGTTTGGGCGGACACACCTCCGACATAGCGGTACAGTTGCTGCCCGGTAATCTGGGCTGCAGCATGGGCAGCAGCCAGTGAAACGCCCAGAATTGCATTTGCACCAAGTTTTGATTTATTAGGTGTGCCATCCAATTCTATCAGTCGCTGATCAATTTCGATCTGATCTGTAACATACATCCCTTCAATTTCCTTGGCTATTACGGTATTTACATTCTGAACTGCCTGTAAGACACCTTTGCCAAGATAAACCTTTTTGTCGCCATCACGCAACTCAACAGCTTCGTGAACGCCTGTTGAAGCACCTGAAGGAACTGCGGCGCGTCCGATGGCGCCACTCTCGGTAATAACATCGACTTCAATCGTCGGATTTCCCCTTGAATCCAGGATTTGCCTGGCATGGGTTGATACAATAGTACTCATAGTGGAATATTTAGTTTGTTATAACTCATTAAATAAAAAAAGGACAACATAATTTCTTACGTCATCCTTTAACATTAATCGTGTTTGCAAATAGTTTTCAATGTCTATTCTTCAGGTTTCACTTCCGCAGCTTCAGAGGGTAACTCTTGTTTTTGGATGGTCTCCGCTTCTGGTTTTACAGCAGGTTTTACACCAGCAACATCATCTGTTTTTTTCTTGGATGCCGATCTTTTGCGCCGGGTTGTTTTAGCTTTTCCATCATCTTTGACAGATAACATAGCCTCGTTATAGTCAACCAGTTCGATGAGGCACATTTCGGCATTGTCGCCAAAACGATTTCCAGTTTTCAAAATTCGGGTATAACCACCTGGGCGATCCATGATTTTCTTTGAAATTTCACGAAAAAGCTCAGTAACGGCTTCCTTACTCTGGAGGTAGCTGAAAACGGTACGCCTTGAATGCGTGGTATCATCCTTTGACTTGGTTATCAGAGGTTCAACGAAGACCCGGAGAGCTTTCGCTTTGGCCACTGTCGTATGGATCCGCTTATGAATGATCAGTGAGGCCGCCATGTTTGAAAGCATTGCTTTTCGGTGCGCACTTTTTCTTCCTAAATGATTAAATTTCTTCTGGTGTCTCATCGCAATTAATCCTTATCTAATTTATATTTCGTCGTATTCATACCAAATTCAAGTCCCTTGGATTTCACCAATTCTTCGAGTTCAGTAAGTGATTTTTTGCCAAAATTGCGAAACTTCAGCAAGTCATTTCTATTGAAGGCCACTAGGTCGCCAAGATATTCAACATCCGCAGCTTTCAGACAATTCAATGCCCTGACTGAAAGATCCATATCAACCAGTTTGGTTTTTAAAAGTTGGCGGATATGTAAAGATGTTTCATCAAATTCTTCCGTAACTGCCTTTTCAGCTGAATCCAGGGTTATTCTTTCATCAGAAAACAGCATAAAATGGTGAATAAGGATTTTAGCAGCTTCCTTTAAAGCATTTTTCGGCTGGATTGAACCATCGGTAATAACTTCAATAACGAGTTTCTCGTAGTCAGTCTTTTGTTCCACCCGGAAGTTCTCAATATTAAAGGTCACATTCTTGATTGGTGTATGCACCGAATCAATGGCGATCCTGCCAAGTGATGAACTCAAAGTTTTATTCTCTTCAGCAGGGATGTAACCGCGACCTTTATCCACAGAAAGTTCAACACTTAACTTAACATTTGATTCCATGTGGCAAATCACGATTTCAGGGTTTAAAACCTGAAATACGGAAAGAAATTTATTAAGATCACCAGCTTTGAATTCCTTTTGCTGGGCGACAACAACTGTAACTTTTTCAGCAGTTTCAGTTTCGATTAAACGTTTGAAACGGATTTGCTTAAGGTTCAGGATAATCTCAGTCACATCCTCTATAACTCCTTTGATGGTCGAAAATTCCTGCTCCACTCCTTCAATTTTCACCGAAGTGATGGCATAGCCTTCCAATGAAGACAGCAAAATCCTCCTGAGCGAGTTTCCAATGGTAACACCAAAACCTGGCTCAAGCGGGCGAAATTCAAATACGCCACGGCATTCATCGGCTTCCACCATGATGACCTTGTCAGGTTTCTGGAACGGTAATATTGCCATATTATTTATTTTATTTGTTAGATATTATCACCACGAACGCAGCATGTTGCGTCCCACCCCCACGTAAAATTATTTCGAATATAACTCGACGATCAGCTGTTCCTTAATATTTTCAGGAATCTGATCGCGTTCCGGATAACTCATAAACTTACCTGTCATCATTCCGCCATCCCACTCAAGCCAGGGATACTGGTTCCCACGTCCTGATAGAGAATTTGTTATGATTTCCAAAGATTTGGACCGTTCGCGAACTGAAACCAAATCGCCCGGGTGAAGCTCCATTGACGGAATATTTACAATTTTTCCATTCACCAGAATATGACGATGACCGATCAGCTGACGGGCTCCGTCGCGAGTTGGTGAAATACCCAATCTGTAAACGACATTATCTAAACGTGACTCAATAAGCTGAAGCAAAACTTCCCCGGTAATACCACCTTTGCGTGCTGCTTTTAAAAAGACATTTCTGAATTGGCGCTCCAAAATACCATAGGTATATTTGGCTTTTTGTTTCTCCATCAACTGGGTGCCATATTCCGAAACCTTAGCCCTGCGCTTGGTTTGGCCATGCATCCCCGGAGGATAATTCTTTTTTTCATAACTTTTATCAGGACCAAAAATAGGATCCCTGAACCTTCTTGCAATTCTCGACTTTGGGCCAATGTATCTTGCCATGGTAATAGGTATAATTTAGTGTTAAACTCTTCTTCTTTTCGGCGGACGACAACCATTATGAGGCAATGGAGTAATATCAACAATTTCCATTACTTCTATTCCGGCAGTGTGCAGCGTACGGATCGCTGATTCACGGCCAGCACCGGGTCCTTTGATGAATACTTTCACCTTACGGAGTCCGAGGTCGAATGCAACTTTAGAAGCATCCTGAGCTGCCATCTGGGCAGCATACGGCGTATTCTTTTTGGATCCCTTGAATCCCATTTTTCCGGCAGATGACCAGCTGATTACCTGGCCGCCATTGTTGGTAAGGGTAATGATTAGATTGTTGAACGAGGCGTTTACGTATGCTTTTCCAATCGTATCAACCTTTACAACCCTTTTCTTTGAACTTTTTTCAGTCTTTGCCATAAATTATTTTACTACTTGCATGAACGATTAACCCTTGGTTGCCTTTTTCTTGTTTGCAACGGTTTTTTTCCTGCCCTTGCGGGTA
The DNA here is from genome assembly GCA_903875045.1 of uncultured Bacteroidales bacterium. Classification (GTDB taxonomy): domain Bacteria; phylum Bacteroidota; class Bacteroidia; order Bacteroidales; family FEN-979; genus CAIVAT01. The sequence continues at coordinate 481 of CAIQUS010000207.1, read as the reverse complement.
CGTGCATTGTTCTTGGTACTTTGTCCGCGAACAGGTAACCCTAAACGGTGACGGATGCCACGATAGCAGCCAATATCCATCAATCTCTTGATATTCATCTGAACCTCAGAGCGCAATGCACCTTCGATTTTGAAATTATCATTGATGACCGCACGAATCTTATTCTGCTCCTCGTCATTCCAGTCCTGGACCTTTTTATTCCGGTCCACCCCTGCCACATCAAGGATCTTCTGGGCATTGCTTCTTCCAATACCAAAGATATAGGTCAGCCCAATTTCACCCCGTTTATTTTTAGGTAAGTCAATACCTGCAATTCTGGCCATATTAATCCAATTTTATGTTTGTAAAATCTTAACCTTGTCTTTGTTTAAATTTCGGGTTTTTCTTGTTTATGACATATAATTTGCCATTCCTGCGAACGATCTTGCAATCAGCAGATCTTTTCTTAATTGATGTTCTTACTTTCATTATACGTTTGCTT
>CAIQUS010000206.1 GCA_903875045.1 uncultured Bacteroidales bacterium | reverse complement strand
TAAAAATCACTTTAAAGATAAGGTGGTTTTTTGTAACTGTGATGATGCTCGCATTAGTAATTTTTTTAAATATTTCGCTGACAATTTCAAGGAATTAGGACTAAAAAAACTGATTGCGGCTTGCTATCAAGAGCAAAAGAATGATTTATTTAATACTGAAGAAACTGAAAATGGTTTTTTCTTTGAGTATACAGGTAAAGAAGGAGAAACGTCTTCACCAAATTCTAACGATATTATTCATTTTAAAAGTGATGGTGATTTTCGTAGTCCTGAAAGCATTGAACTATTAAAGCAATCAGATATAGTTGTTACAAACCCTCCATTTTCGTTATTCAGAGAATATGTAGCTCAATTAGTAAAGTATGACAAGAAATTTTTGATAATAGGCAACATTAACGCAATTACATACAAAGAAATTTTTAAACTTATAAAAGAGAATAGAGCTTGGTTGGGAATAAATCTTGGAAGGGGCGTTTCAGGTTTTATTGTCCCTGAACATTACGAACTTTATGGCACAGAAGCACGAATAGATAGTTTTGGAAATAGAATAATATCACCAAACAATTGCTTATGGCTGACAAACTTGGACAACTTCAAAAGACACGAAGACATTGAGCTAGCAAAAAAATATTTTGGAAACGAGAATGAATATCCAAAATATGACAATTATGAAGGTATTAACGTTGACAAAACAGAAGACATACCATTGGACTATAACGGACACATAGGAGTACCAATAACATTTCTACATAAATTTAATCCTGACCAATTTGAACTAATTAAATTCAGGAAAGGGAACGATGACAAAGACTTATCAATAGATGGAAAATGCCCATATTTTAGAATACTAATAAAAAATAAACGAGTACGAAACATATCAAAAGACGACAGAAAGAAAGCCAGCACCCAACAGGCGTTTGGCTCAATGGCGGGTTCAGTGGTTAATTGAACATTCTACCTCGCATCAACTTTTGAGGTGTATTGACAGTTTTGTGCTCAGAATTCCGCCACTTCGCCAAGCGCCAAAACGATATGTGGAATATCATTTTCCTTCAATTAACATTTTTTGGCAGCCTGGTGGTTTTATCTGCGTTTGTTATTTTCAGCAGTGCCAGGAATGAAAGATATCTTATTGTGTTTACAATTGTTCTTATTGCCGCCTCTCAGATATTATTTATATTGAACGGAGCAAACTTTGAACGCGTATGGGAAGTCACAGAATACAAAGAGTTTCTGATTCCTTAAGGCTTTCTTATTTATTCATGGGATGTATTCACACATATAAACCGGGTACGTTTGGTTGAAAAAGTGAATAAACGAATTTGATGAAACCGTAAACCGCAGCTATTCACCCTGGGTTTGCAGTTGCTTCACGAATTCCCCGGCTTGCTCCAATGACGGAACTTTTCCATGCCATCTGTAATCGCCTTCGATGCTTCGGATTCCTTTGCCCATGGTGGTTTTTGCAATAATCACGGTCGGGTGGTCCAGAATGGTTCCGGCTTCTGCAAAAGCCATCATGAGTTGTTCGATATTGTTCCCGTCACAGCCGATTACATGCCAGCCGAAACTGCGCCATTTATCGGAAAGGGGTTCAATCTGCATCACATCTTCAGTTCTGCCGTCTATTTGTAATCCGTTGCGATCGATGATGGCAATCAGGTTATCCAGTTTGTGGTGGGCCGCCGACATCGCAGCTTCCCAGATGGAGCCCTCCTGCAATTCCCCGTCACCATGGATGCTGAAAACATGGTGGTTTTTGTGATCCATTTTAGCGGTAAGTGCCATTCCAACGGCTACCGACAGTCCTTGTCCCAGCGAACCTGCCGACAATTCTATCCCTGGCAATCCATGGTCTCTGCCTGGATGCCCCTGGAGCCTGCTTCCAAGCTTTCTTAAGGTTTTGAGTTCTTCAACCGGGAAATAGCCCGAATGGGCCAGTGTGGCATACAATACCGGGGCTACATGACCGATGCTCAGGATAACCCGGTCGCGATCGGACCAGTAAGGATTCTGTGGATTGTGGCTTAAAACCGAGAAGTAAAGTGTCGTGAAAATATCCGCCAGTCCCAGAGAACCTCCGAGGTGACCCGATTGAGCTTCAGCAAGACTAACCACAACCGATTGCCGGATTTCCGTTGCAATTTCATGCAACCGTATCGGGTCGTTGGTTTGCCGGGTACGCATGGTTATCGCATATCAATTATTTCAACGCCCGGAAATTTCTTTGCATCAAACGTAAAATCAGCATCAGTGACAGGCGTATCAGTGAGATAGTTTTTAATTTTATAAGAAAATGTATTTCCGTTTTTATCGTAAATGGTAAAACTTTTAACCTGTTTTTTGGCTTTGTCAATACCAAGAATGGCTTTCGTGAAGTTTTTGCTTGTATTGGGGATCAACTCAATTGATTCTACTGCAGGATCGGCACTTTTGATTATTTTTGATTTGTAATTTGAATTGTAGGATGTCAATAATTTGGAAGGTGTTAAAGCATCATCTTTGTTTTCAAGGGCATTTACCTGAACTTCATTTGATTCTTTGATATAGGTCCAGATGGTTTTACCATCACAAATGACTGTCTGGCCTGCAGCCGACATTTTATACTTGTCGCCGGAAACAAGCAGTGTCCCGGTTTTTTCTTCATTGATTTTTGCTTTGGTATTTTCCATGGAATAAATGAAGTCGACCTTGATCGATTTAAACGATTTTGCTTTTTTACTCACCTCATCCAACAGCGACGAAGCTTTGGAATCTTTTGACTGGCTGATTGCAAGAATGGCTGAAAGAAGGAATAAACTGGTTAAGATGGTTTTGAGTTTCATAGTGAGGGAATAAAGTAAAATTTTGTGTGTTCATGTTTTTAAGTCGCCTGACCCGTCCCTCTACCTCTTGGAGATGGTTCTCCCCTTCTCCTTGAGGAGAAGGGGCCGGGGGTTGAGGTGTTCTATTTTTGTCCAAGAATGGAAAGATATTCCTCCAATGATGGCAGGTCTTTATACCTGACATCCCTGGCCTTACTGCCTTCAAACGGGCCTACAATGCCTGCTGCTTCCAGTTGGTCAATGATTCTGCCGGCACGATTGTACCCAAGTTTGAGTTTTCGTTGAATCAGCGATGTTGAACCATGCTGGTGATTAACAACAAGCCTGGCTGCCTCTCCGAAAAATTCATCTTTTTCATTGGCATTGAATTCCTTCGGAGATGATCCGCTCTCTTCATCGAAATATTCCGGTAATGCAAAGGCCTCAGGATAACCCCGTTGTGATCCGATGAATTCAGTCAGTTTATCAATTTCCGGTGTATCAACAAAGGCACACTGGATCCGGATCAGGTCACTGCCTGTCGACATCAGCATGTCGCCACGGCCGATGAGCTGATCAGCACCGGAGGAATCAAGAATCGTCCGGGAGTCGATCTTGGAGATGACCCTGAATGCAATACGCGCAGGGAAATTGGCTTTAATGGTTCCTGTGATGATATTGACTGACGGTCGCTGGGTTGCAATGATCAGATGAATTCCGGTGGCTCGGGCCAATTGTGCCAGCCTTGCCAATGGGGTTTCAATTTCACGGCCGGCAGTCATGATCAGATCGGCAAACTCATCAATCACAATCACAATGTATGGTAAAAACTGGTGTCCGTCGTTCGGGTTGAGTTTGCGGGAGAAGAATTTTTCATTGTATTCCTTGATATTTCTGACCTGGGCATCACGCAATAAATCGTAACGGCTGTCCATTTCAATATTCAGGGAATTGAGTGTGCGGATTACTTTTTTGGTATCGGTGATAATTGCCTCTTCAGCATCGGGCAGCTTTGCCAGGAAATGACGCTCAATTTTATTATACAGCGTCAGTTCAACTTTCTTGGGGTCAATCAATACAAATTTTACCTGTGAAGGGTGCTTTTTGTAAAGCAGGGAGGTAATGATCGTATTTAACCCAACCGATTTACCTTGTCCGGTTGCTCCCGCCATCAGCAGATGGGGCATTTTGGCAAGGTCGGCAATGAAGGTTTCATTGGAGATGGTTTTTCCAAGAACGAAAGGCAATTCAAAGGTGGTGTTTTTAAACTTGTCGGTTGCAAGAAGCGATTTGATCGAAACAATTTCAGGGTTTTGATTCGGAACTTCAATACCGATGGTGCCTTTTCCCGGGATGGGGGCAATGATGCGAATCCCCATGGCAGCAAGGCTCAGCGCAATATCGTCCTCCAGGTTTTTGATCCTTGAAATGCGAACACCGGCCTCAGGAACGATTTCGTAAAGTGTTACGGCCGGGCCGATCGTTGCTTTGATCTTCGCAATTTTGATATCATAATTTGAAAGCGTCTTGACAATTTTATCTTTGTTGGCTTCGAGTTCCTCTTTATTCACGTTCAATGATTCTCCGCCGTAATCGCTTAAAAGATCCAGGGGCGGGTATTTGTATCCTGAAAGATCGAGGGTAGGATCATAACGGGTTTCCAGGGTTTGGTGCCCGATGATCCCTTTCGCAGGCACCTCTTCAACAACTGTCTCGATCTGAAGTTCCAGATCCGGCAGATCATCAGGGACCGGTGCAAAACGGGAAGGCAATTCCAAATCGATGGATGTTGATTCCTCTTCCTCCGGCTCCTTCATGAAATTTACGGGAATAACAGCGGTTTCAACAATTTCGACTGGTAACGCCTGATCGGTTTCAGGAGAAGCAATTGCTGAAGCTGCTGCTTCGACCGGGATTTCAACACCTGCCTTGGGCTTAAACCAGCGGAAAGGAATGTTAAAAGAGATGATCAGGAAGCTGAGCGCAGTGAAACCAAGTGCCATGGCAAGACCGGAAATCCCGAGAAATTCGGTCAGCCAGATGTTCATCTGAAAACCATAAACTCCTGTAAGTAAATCATAACCCGGCATTATCAATGCAAGCAATACAGGGGTCCAGATGATTCCGAAAAAACAATATTCCAGGGTTTTCCACAAAGGAAAAACAGTGATATGAAAAAAATGTTTCATGCCGGTATTAAACAGCATGACAACAAACAGGAAAGAGGCTACGCCAAACCATTTTGAAATGAAAAGATACCCGGTGAGTGCGCCAATTTTGCCCATCCAGTTTTCAACAGGTATCTTATTGTCGAAAAAACCATCGACAGTGAAATGTTTGAACACCGTATCTGTAAAACTGTAATCAGTCTGCCAGGTGAGAATATAGGAGAGGAAGGAAAAAAGCAGGTATAAAGACAACAACAGTGAAAAAAGCCCGAACACCCTGAAACGTCGTTCCAAACGTACCAAATCTTGTTCGGAACGAACTTTTTTCTCTTTGGGTGGTTTTGGTTCCCTGGGAGGTTTTACCTTTTTCTCCCTGGTCTTTTTTACCTTGGTATCAGCAACTGGTAAATCTTCAACCAGTATTTCTTCCTCCTTTGGCTCTCCCTTAAACGTATTTGTTCTTGGCGGATTGATTGGTCGGGCCATGTTAATTATTCATTACCGCCACCGAACTTGCTTTTCAGTTCATCCTGTGTGGTAAGTGTATAGTCAGAAGGTATTTCAAAATCTTTTGCAGGCAAACTCTTTTTTTCGACAGATGTGGCGGTGAATTTCATGGTAACTTCACGATTTTTCATCAGGAATTCAAGCAATGCTCCATCGATGTCTTTGTACAATGGGTTGTTGAAATTGGCTTGTTTCGAACCAAGTTCGCTGGTGTACCAGGCTTCGAAAGTACTTTTGGCACCATCGTCATTCACGGTAACAACTACTTTTTTGCAGGTATAACCGGCAACCACTTTGGTTTCATTCGATTGTTCAACCGTTGTGGTTCCTTCCGCAGCGTTTTTGCTCTCGATTTCGGCTGTTGTTTGCTTGATGGCATATTTCTGACCCATCATGTTGAGCAGCGACACGCTGGTTTTGTCTGTATAATCACTGATTTCAACCGTCGTCATCCCACTCATCTGTAAGTCGGTCCTTGATTTTGAGCCTTTAACAGAGACAGTAAGCACTTTGGGAAACATCGCGAGTTGACTTTCTGAAAATTTACTGTCAGGATAGGTGATTTTATAGGTGATAACACCTTCAAATGGTTTGCCGGCACTGGTGTTGAAAGAACAGTAAAGAACAGCAAAAATTAAAATGGCGGAAACTTGAAGAACTTTTCTCATTGTTTTGGGTTTTTGGTTTGAAGTTACAAATTTACTTATTTTACGATTCTAAGCAGTTTACTCCATCTGATTTTTCCATCAAGGAGTGTTTTATTGGGATCCAGGGAAAGCCATACAAAAACCGCTTTTCCCACAACATGGTCATCAGGAACAAACCCCCAATAACGTGAGTCGGCAGAATTATGGCGGTTATCACCCATCATCCAGTAGTAATTCATCTGGAAGGTGTATTCATTTGATTCTTTCCCGTTGATAAATATTTTACCATCTGTGATCTCAAGTTTGTTGTTTTCAAAAACGCCAATGATCCGTTTGTAAAAACAAATATTCTGCATATTGATCGGAATGGTCACACCCTTTTTGGGAACCCACACAGGACCGAAATTATCAACATTCCAGGGATAGTTGGTGTCGAAAGGGAAAATGTTCGGTTCCGCAATGCCTTTAGGGATGATTACAGGTTCGATGGAAATCACATTGCTGTACTGTTTGAGTTTCCCAATGGCTTCATCTGAGAGGGTTAATTCATAGGTGTCATCAGGTAGTGGTGTGATTTCTTCAGTAATATCCAGTTTTTCAAAATTCTTTTTATTAATCGGGTTCCCGTTGGTTTTCATCCGGTATTTGAATTGTCGTTTCCCGGGATTCTGTTCAGGTTTGCCGTTGACATAAACAACTCTGTCAACAATACGGATCGTATCGCCCGGAATGCCAATGCAACGCTTGATAAAGTTCTCCCGTTTATCGACCGGACGTGCGATGATGTCGCCAAAATTTTGTTTGTCGTTCCAGACAACATCTCTGCCATATCTTCGCAGAAGCAGATAATAGCTTACGTTGCTTTGCAGTTTAGTCGAAAGTGTATCCCCGTCAGGGTAGTTAAAAACAACGACATCCATGTTTTTTATATCGGCCATTCCGGGGAAACGGTAATAGGGCAATTTGATCCACTCCAGGTATGACTTGGAACTTTCGGTAAACGGAAGTGTATGGTGCACAAATGGAAAGGCCAGCGGGGTATTAGGGACTTTCGGACCAAAACTTACTTTGCTTACAAACAGGTAATCGCCAACAAGCAACGTTTTTTCCATGGAAGAGGTGGGAATGGTATAGGCTTCTATCAAAAAAATCCGTATGATACTTGCGGCAATCACAGCGAAGATGATGGCATCAACCCATTCACGTACAGCTGATTTATGGACGGGAGGCTGTTTTGAAGGGTCAAAATAGTGTTCTTTGGGCGAGAACGCCAGGTAAGGCAGGTAAAAAAACGGGAACAGCACACCCAAAGCCTGATCGAGCAAGCCATGCTTTTTAAAGGATTTGAGCACTTCCACAATCATCAGTAAGATAACGAAGACATTGATGAACGGCACCAAAAGAAAGATATACCACCACAACGGTTTCCTGATGATGCCTAACCAGATATACCAATTGTAGAAAGGTACCAGGATTTTCCAGCCCTTTTCACCCGCTTTTTCAAAAATCCCATACATTCCGATGATGGAGAGTATGAAAAATATAATGGTAACAATTAAGTAAAGATTCATATCTCAGTATATTAATTTAGCTTAATGAACGTAATAACAGCGAATTTCTTATTGAGGGTAGGTAAATATTTGAGCTTCAAGAAGGTTTTTCATGTCAAAAAAACCTTTTTTCCCAACAATCCATTCAGCAGCCATGAGCGCTCCGAGGGCAAACCCTCTTCTGCTCTTTGCGGTATGGATAATTTCAATGCAATCTTCCTCTGATTCGTACTTTACGACATGTGTACCAGGTACATTGTCTGTGCGATACGATTTAATCCCCAATTCTTCGGGGTTTTCAACAATTTCCTTCACCCATTTTTCTTTCCGTTCGGTATGCCTGATGATGTCGTTGGCAAGAACAATGGCAGTTCCACTGGGTGCATCCTGCTTATGTATGTGATGGGTTTCTTCAATAGAAACGGAATAATCCTCCCATTTTGACATCAGGCTGGCAAGGTAACGGTTTAAATCGAAGAACAGATTGACCCCGATGCTGAAATTGGGCGCAAAAAAGAGGCACTGATCTCTTGTCAGGCAATCCTGCTGGACTTTTTCAAGATCATCGAGCCAACCGGTCGTTCCGATCACCATTGGGATATTGGCATCGAAGCAGTGGTAAATATTTTCAATGATGCTGATGGGTGTTGAGAAATCGATGGCAACATCAGCCAAAGAAAGATCCACATCATCATTTTCCCAGTCTTCAAGACTGTTCAGGATAAGGACGATTTCATGGCCTCGTTTCACAGCCAGTTTTTCTATTTCCTGGCCCATTTTACCATATCCAAGCAACGCAATTTTCATGTTGATACGCTCATTTGAGTGTCAGAAATGCAGACAAAGCCTTACACCTCCGGCAGGTTTATAACTGAAACCGGTAGGTAAAAGTGCCGGTTCCACTTTCATGGTTAATTTATCACTGATATTAAAGGTATACAAATGTGCATCTACTGTGGCATCCAGAATGTTAAGGGCATACCAGACCGCGGTCAGCAAAATGCTTATCTCCAGATTTCTCCGGTAATATTCGCGTGCCGAAAGCAGGTCGGCTGTTGAATACCGGTTAACGAGGTAACTGTAGGATCCGTTTTTGTTCCCATACGACGATTCGATATATGCAAATTTGTAATTCATATACTCATCGGCATTGGTATAGATGAAATAGGTCATAAGGCCAAATCCTGCATATATGACTGGAATCTTCCAATATTTTTTATTATAAACCTGTCCCAGTCCGGGTAAACAAGTCGACATAAGGGTCGCTTTGGTCGGGGAGTGCTCCTTTTCACGAATGGAATCAGGCAATTCAACAAAAGTCGTATCCGTCTGAGAGAATACCGGGACCCTGTGAACCAGGACTGCGAGGAAAAAAAATGTAAAAAGACGGAAAGCCCTCATTTAGGCATCAAGTTTGGAGATGATCCTGTCGAAATCTTCAGATGATTTGAACTCAATAATAATGGCTCCGGCACCTTTTCTGTTTATTTTAAAATCAATTTTGGAGCGGAGTTTATCATGAAGAGACAACTTCGCTTTTTCGTATTTTGCCGGAAGGGCATTATTTTGCGGGATTGACGTTTTTTTCTTTCCGAGATTCCTTACCATTTCTTCAACATCCCGTACCGATGATTTTTTTTCCAGTATCTTTTTCAGAATCATCAGTTGAGATTGTTCATCGGGTACATTGATGATGGCCCGTGCATGGCCCATGGAAATCAGATTATCCCTGACGGCAACCTGAATTTCCGAAGGGAGTTTGAGCAGCCGTATGTAATTCGAAATGGTTGACCTGTCTTTGCCAACTTTTTGGCTTAAATCCTCCTGTTTAATCCTGCACTCTTCCAGCAGGCGTTGAAAACTGATGGCTATTTCAAGAGGGTTCAAATCCTCCCGCTGGATATTTTCAACGAGAGCCATCTCGAGCATTTGCTCATCATTGGCAAGCCGGATGTAGGCCGGAACCTGCGACAAACCAACCAGTTTAGATGCTTTCAGGCGACGTTCGCCGGAAATCAGCTGAAATTTGTTATGGCCGATCTTGCGAAGGGTCAGTGGTTGGATGATGCCGTGTTCCTCAATCGAATCGGCCAGTTCACGAAGTTCATTTTCATCAAAATGCGCGCGGGGCTGAAATGGGTTTGGCTCGATTTGCTCAATGCGAACCTGGGCAATATACTCTGCCGTGTATTCTCCCGAAATTTCTTTCTGAGGATTTTCAGTTTCTGTGTTGTCCAGCAGGGCACTGAGGCCTCTCCCCAAGGCTTTCTTTTTACTGTGAATTTCAGACATTGATCTCTTTTTCTGCGTTCGTCAGCCTTGTAAGGTCGTTGTTTTGAAGAATTTCCCTGGCCAGGTTTAAATAGTTTATAGCACCCGAGCTGTTGATATCATGCAGCATGATGGTAAGTCCAAAACTCGGGGCTTCACCCAGCTTGGTGTTCCTGTTGATGATGGTTCGAAAAACCATCTGCTGAAAATGGGTTTTCACCTCCTCCACAACCTGTTTGGCCAGGCTGAGGCGGTTATCGTACATGGTCAGCAGAATACCTTCGATGTCCAGGGCCGGGTTTAACCTTGATTGAACAATTTTAATGGTATTCAGCAGCTTACCAAGACCTTCAAGCGCAAAGTATTCACACTGGACGGGGATGATAACAGAATCAGCCGCGGTGAGTGAATTGACGGTGATCAATCCCAGGGATGGGGAGCAATCGATGATGATAAAATCGTAATCATCCTTGATTCCCGCAATGACCTTCCGCATCATTTTTTCCCTGTTTGGAAGGTTGATCATCTCTATTTCTGCGCCAACCAGGTCAATATGGGCAGGCAGCAGGTCAAGAAATGGGGTTGAGGTGTTCAGAATAATATTCCTGGCTTCAACATCATCAATTATGCACTCGTAAATGCTGGTTTTGATATTTCGGGGATCAAATCCAACACCGGAGGTGGCATTTGCCTGCGGATCGGCATCAATGATCAGTGTTTTATGCTCCAGCACTGCAAGGCCTGCAGCCAGGTTAATGGCTGTGGTTGTTTTGCCTACACCGCCTTTTTGATTTGCAATTGCAATTACTTTACCCATTTGGTATTTTATACAAGTTCACAAAATTACATCGAAATAGCCTACCCCGGTGAAATGTTGAAAAGTTTTATTAAAAATGAAACTGTCTCAGTTTTTGGCCAATGAGATAGTCTCTACAGAAAATCCGGGAAGGGAAAATTTAGTTGTTGTCGGAATCAGCAGACAGGTCTTCAAATTCGATCGACCTATGGCTGTTTTTCACCTCCGAAGAACCATCATCCACAAATGTATCTGTGGCATTTTCCGGCCTGTCCGGAGCATGGCCTGTCCGAATGAACTCAACGACATCGCTCAAACCATTGGCGAATTTATCAAAGTCTTCCTTGTAAAGAAACAATTTGTGTTTCTCATAAAAAAACTTACCCTGTTCATTGTTGAACCGTCTCTTACTCTCCGTTATTGTGATATAATGATCCTCCCCAACGGTAGCTTTTACATCAAAAAAATAGGTTCGCTTACCCGCACGAACGGCACGTGAGAAAATTTCTCCCCGGTCCCGATCCTTATTTTCAATCTCTTCCATCCTGCAGTCTGTTAAATTTATTGCTTTAAAATCGTTCAATTGAGCGAACGCAAAAATAAAAATTTTATTTGAATACCAAGTTTTATTTCTTATTTCCGTAGCTTTGCAGCCCTCAATCAGACATTTATAGTTATGTTCTTTTTCATAAAATTGTTATGCTAGGCAGAAGACATTATCGCATCAAAGTACTTCAGGCGTTGTATGCTTACTTTCAGGGCGGGGAAGCCAGAATAGAAGCTGCTGAAAAAAATCTGCTGACCAGCCTTGACAAGGTTTACGAACTATATTTCCTCCAACTCTCCTTTTTGCTTGAGGTGATTCATTTTTACCGGTTCAGGATGGAAGAATCGAAAACCAAATTTTTCCCCACCCCCGAAGAGGTCAATCCCAGTTACAAATTATCTGAAAACCGATTGATATTGCAGTTGCAGCAGAATATTCAACTGACAGAAAATCAGACTAACTACAAAATTTCCTGGACAGAAGAGCAGGAGATGGTGCGGAAAATATACCAGAAGCTGAAAACCAGTAAGGATCTTGCTGAATATCTGGGCTCAGGGATTGGTACTTACCGCGAAGATCAGGATTTTCTTGAGAAATTGTTCAGGAAATTTATTGCAAAATCTCCTGATTTGCAGTTTTATTTCGAAGAGAGAAACATTTTTTGGGACGATGACTTTGAGGTCGCTGCCGTTTTTGTGCTCAAAACGATCAAACTGATGTCCGAATCATTTGGTGAGCGGGATTCCTTAACTGGTCTTCTCACCAAAGGGCAGGAAATTGACCCGGATGACGACCGCAAGTTTATCCTGGAACTTTTTCGTAAAACGATCATGAACAGTGATGAATCAGACAAACTGATTGATGCCCGCACCCGTAACTGGGAGCTGGAGCGGATTGCCCTGACAGATATCCTGCTTATCAAAATGGCCTTAACGGAACTGACGCATTTTTCCCAAATTCCTGTGAAAGTGACCATGAATGAATATATTGAAATTTCCAAGCAATTCAGTTCCCAAAAAAGCAAGCTGTTCATCAATGGTATCCTTGATAAATTGGTTTCAGACCTGACTGAGGATAAAAAGATCCGAAAAACCGGAAGGGGATTAATGACATAAATGAACCTCAATTGGCCGATCAATAAAATATATGAAGGGGATTTTCGTTAAGAAAATATACCAAAAAAATAACCGTGCACCACATACTACGAACAACCACCCTGTTTTTTTGCCTTTATGGCCTTTTTATTATCCATGCATCTGCACAGATCGGGGGTAACGGAACTTATAAATTTCTCGGGTATACCAACTCAGCCCGCATTGCTGGCATGGGAGGTAATTTTTTGGCCATTAACGACAATGACCTCACCCTGGCTCAGGCAAATCCTTCTTTGATCACTCCTGAGATGAACAACAATCTTGCACTGAGTTATGTAAACAATCCGGGCGGCATCAATTACGGTTTTGTTGCTTTTGCCCACAATTTCAGCAAAGTCGGATGTTTTGTGGCAAGTTTGCAGTTTATGAATGAGGGTAAATTTACCGGCGCAGATCCGGCAGGAAATCTTACCGGCGATTTTTATGCCTCAGAATACGCCTTAAATATCGGTTGGGGACGCAGGCTATCTCCGCTGTTTTCAATTGGGGCGAGTGGCAAATTGATTTACTCTAAACTTGAAACGTACCATTCATTTGGCATCGCAGTTGATGTTTCAGGAACATATACTTCAAAAGATCAGTCGTTTACAGCTTCATTGGTTGGTCGTAACATTGGAACCCAGCTTGTTCCATATCTGCCCGGACAATACCAACCCCTGCCATTTGAATTGCAGATCGGTCTTTCCCAAAAACTGAAACATATTCCATTACGTTTTTCCCAGTTGCTTACCAACCTGCAAAAATGGGATCTGACTTATCTTGATCCGAGCGATCCCGCCAACACTGCCGACCCTATTACCGGTCAGGTAAAAGAAAAGTCGGGGGCCGGGAAGTTTGCAGATGGCTTGATGCGCCATATTGTTCTTGGAGCCGAACTTACCATTGCAAAAGTTCTCGCAATCCGTATCGGTTATAATTACCAGCGCCGCCAGGAACTCAAACTATCAGGAGCCGCCGGGCTCACCGGTTTCTCTGCAGGGGCAGGCCTTCGGGTTAAAATGTTTAACCTGAGTTACACACGCGGATCCTACACTGCAGGAATTGCACGAAACTACATAACCATTGGTGTCAATCTTCAGGAATTTGTTAAAAAACAATAAATTTGAAGGTTACCATTGATCCCCATTCCGGCTTTTGCTTTGGTGTGAAGTATGCCATCGAAGTTGCGGAGCGCGAACTCCTTCTTGATCATACATTGTTCTGTCTGGGTGATATTGTTCACAACAATATGGAGGTGAACCGTTTGAAAGAGATGGGATTGGTGATTATTACCCATGACGAGCTTAACAACCTGTCCGATTGTAAGGTGCTTTTCCGGGCACATGGGGAACCTCCGGAAACATATAAAATCGCCATTCAAAACAATCTTGAATTGATTGATGCCACCTGTCCGATTGTGCTGAATCTTCAAAATGAGATTTACCGTGGATACCTTGAGATGCAGGCCGTACAAGGGCAAATCGCAATTTACGGGAAAGAAGGTCATGCGGAGGTAAATGCGTTAAAAGGTCAGACAAATGGGACAGCGATTGTGGTTGGGAATGAAAATGACCTGACAAATATAGACTTCAAGCGGCCTGTAAGGTTATACAGTCAAACCACCATGGGAGTTGATGATTTTCATGAAATTGACAGGCTGATCAGGGAAAGAATGGAGCAGAATGCAACTGCTCATCCGATTGATTTTGAATGGAATGACACCATTTGCCGGCAAGTTTCAAACCGATCGGATCAGGTCAGGGAATTTGCCGGTAAGTTTGATCTGGTTATTTTTGTGAGCGGACAGAAAAGTTCGAACGGGATGATCCTTTACCAGGTTTGTCAATCAGCGAATCCACGTACTGAACTTGTTTCCGGTCCGGATGAAATGAAACATGAATGGTTCGAAAATATCCAAACCGTTGGAATTTGCGGTGCAACTTCAACACCAGGGTGGCTGATGGAAGAAATCGCTCAACGAATTCAGATAATCCACTCCTGAGATGTATCTGCAAAAATTAATCATCACCGGATTTAAAAATTATTCCCAGGCGGAATTTGTTTTTTCTGAAAAGATAAATTGTTTTGTAGGCAACAACGGTGTTGGAAAAACAAATCTGCTTGACGCCATTCACTACCTCTCTTTTTGCAAAAGTTGTTTTACCAGCCTTGATGCGCAGAACATCCGCCATGGTGAAGATTTCTTTGCGATCCATGGCAGCTACCGGCGGGATGACGAAACCACAGACCTGGTGCAATGTATCCAGAAAAAAAACCAGCGCAAACGGTTCCTGTTCAATAAAAAGGAATACGAGCGCCTGGCCGACCACATCGGAAATTTTCCGCTGGTGATGATTTCGCCTTATGACCGAGACCTGATCAACGATGGAAGCGAATTGAGACGAAAATATATCGACAGCGTTATTTCCCAGTTTGATAAATTTTATCTGGATGACCTTATTCAATATAACAAAGCTCTTTTTCAACGAAATGCCTTGTTGAAATCTTTTGGCGAGCAACATTACTTTGATGCGGTTTCACTGGAACCGTGGGACGAACAAATGATCAGGCTGGGCGGGCAGATCAGCCATAAACGGGATACATTCCTGCAGCAGTTCATTCCATTGTTTCAGCAATATTACAGGTTTCTCAGCAACGGATCGGAAACCGTCGGCATCAGGTATGTGACGCAAGGTTCAGGAAGTTCCTATCGCGATGAATTCAAGGCTGCCCTGGCCAAAGACCGGGCTGCACAATATTGTACCATGGGGGTTCACAAAGACGACCTTGAATTCGTGATCGATGACTATCCCGTCAAGAAATTAGGGTCGCAGGGCCAGCAAAAATCATTTGTCATCGCCGTCAAACTCGCTCAGTTTGATTATACCCGGAACATCAAAGGTTTTAAACCTGTTTTATTACTGGATGATGTTTTTGATAAACTCGATGATTTACGGGTTTCTCAATTAATCAAGTTAGTAAGCGAAAACAGTTTTGGGCAGGTTTTTATCACTGATACGAGCAGGGAACGGATTATCTCCATTTTTGATGCCATGGAGATTGAGCATGAGATTTTTAGTATACCTTTGGATTAATGTATGAGAAGATCGAATGAACAACCGTTAAAGGCAGCTATTGAGGAGTTTTTGGACAGGTTTCACCTTCGTGATAAGTTGAATCAGGCCAAGGTTTTGCAGGCCTGGGAAAAGGTGGTAGGGGAGATGGTGGCCAGGAACACCAGTCAATTGCATATACGGAAGAAGATACTCTATGTGAAAGTTAATTCTGCACCCTTGCGGAATGAATTGCTATACGCCCGGACCAAAATCATGAACGCCCTCAACAAGGAGGCTGGAGCAGTGGTGATTGAAGAGATTGTGTTGAATTAGACTGACATACTCTTGAATGGCTTTTTACCACTGAGGCACTTAGGCCACTAAGAATCACTAAGTCCTGCTTGTCTCTCAGTGTTCCTGAGTGTACTAAGTGCCTTAGTGGTTATATTATTCTCATTTGATGGAGCAGGATAACATTTTCTCACCTTCAATCCACGCTTCCAGTTTATCCCCGACTGTTACAGGGCCGACCCCGGCCGGAGTACCGGTAAAAATATAGTCTCCGGTGCGAAGGGTCATGAAAGTTGAAATGTTGGAAATGATATCGTCGAAATCGTACATCATCAATCCTGAATTGCCTTGCTGAACCGTTGTTCCATTCAGATCCAGGTGAAAACTGATGTTTTTTAAATCAGAAAATTGCGATTTGGGCAAGAATTTACTGACCGGTGCCGATTGATCAAAACCTTTTGCCACAGCCCATGGAAGCCCTTTTGTTTTGGCAGTATCCTGCAAATCGCGGGCGGTCATGTCGAGGCCGATCCCGATTTCGTTAAAATAATCTGATGCAAACTTTTTCTGAATGTGTTTTCCAGTCTTGCAGATCTTTAATACAAGTTCAACTTCGTAGTGGATATCGGTTGAAAATGCAGGATAATAAAACGGGCGGTTTCGTATCAGCAAAGCCGTGTCTGGTTTCAGAAAAAAAATCGGAGAAGTGGGGATGGCGTTGTTAAGTTCTTTGATATGCGCCACATAGTTGCGCCCGATGCAAATAATTTTCATGACAGAGGTATCAAAAAAATCAGAATAATTCGAGTTTTACAGAGGAATTGTTAAACCCCCGGAGTTTAAGCACGGTCAAAACCTTTTTGGTCGACAGCGGAAAGTCACTTTTCATCATCCAGTCATAATAGGAAGGTTCATCCTTAAAAACCTGTGCAACCGCTTTCCCTTTATGTTTTCCGAAATTGAAAATCTCAACATTCTTATCATTGTATACGATATGGCCGATGAGGTCAACTGAGTTGGTGGCATGGGAAAATTCGCTGAGTGCCTTGATATCATTGATGACTGGTTGTGTGATATTCCCCTTTTTGTCCTTGAATGCTACATCGGCATATCGGTCCAGCTGCGCTTTCAGGATTTCAAATGTGGCAATGGTATCCGCTTCAGCACTGTGTGCATTCATCAGGTCTTTTGAACAATAAAACTTGTATGCCGCACTCAGGTTCCGTGGCTCCATTTTATGAAAAATGTTTTGAACATCCACGAATCGTCTGCCTTTCAACTCAAAATCGACATCTGCCCTCAGAAACTCCTCCACCAGAAGCGGGATATCAAAATGGTTGGAATTATAGCCAGCCAGATCGCAATTTTCGAGGAACTGTGCCAATTCGCGGGCAACCTGCTTAAAGGTCGGGCAATCTTTTACATCATCATCCGAGATGCCATGTATTTCAGTTACTTCAGCCGGAATATGCATTTCAGGATTGATCCGCAGGGTCTTTATTTTCACCGTGCCATCAACTTGCTGGCGAACGATGGATATTTCAACGATACGGTCGGTGGCAACTTTGATCCCTGTGGTTTCAAGATCAAAAAATGCGATGGGTTTGGTCAGGTTCAGTTCCATTAAATGGTTTGGGTATTATCAAAAGTTTCAAGATGCTGGACGATACAGTTAAGAAACTGGCCTCCGAGTGAACCATCGATTACACGGTGGTCATACGTTACCGAAAGCATCATGACAGGCCGGATGGCAATGGTGTCGCCATCGGGTGTTTCAATGACAACTGCCCTTTTTTTAATCGCACCCACAGCTACGATGGCAGTTTGAGGCTGGTTAATAATCGGGGTTCCCATGAGGGTTCCGAATGAACCAAGGTTGGTGAGCGAGATGGTGCCCCCTGAAATTTCATCCGGGACAAGTTTGCTGATGCGTGCACGCTGAGCCAGGTCATTCACAGATTTTACAATGCCAAGCAGGCTCTTTTCAGAGGCGTTGCGGATTACAGGCACGATGAGGTTGAAGTTTGGCAGTGACACGGCCATGCCGATGTTGACATTCTTATGGATGATCACCTTGGTTCCATCCACCGATACGTTGATAAGTGGAAAATCCCTCACTGCTTTTGCGATGGCTTCAATAAAAACAGGTGTGAAGGTGAGTTTTTCGTTTTCCCGCTTCTGGAAAGCATCTTTGTTCTTTTCCCTCCATTGCACGATACGTGTCATATCGACTTCCTGGAAGGAGGTGACATGGGGGGAGGTTTGCACCGATTTTACCATGTGGCTGGCGATCAGCTGGCGGATACGGTCCATCTCAACAATCCGATCGCTGCCGGGAATGATTTGCTGGATTGTTTGCGGGGCGACAACGGGAGCCGCTGCTGCGATGGCGATTGCCTGGTGTTCAACCGGTTTGATGCCTTGACGGCGATCTTTGAGGTAGTTGAGCACATCCTGTTTGGTAATCCTGTCATCCTTTCCCGTTCCCGGGATCTCATCCAATTCGGCAAAAGATATGTTTTCCTGAAGGGCGATGCTTCGTACCAGAGGTGAGTAAAATCGTGTATTTCCTGCCGCTCCGCTTTCATCATGCGTGTGAATTGCCTGTTGGGGAACAGATTCGGGTGCATGGGGCATGGCGGGAACCGTCAAGACAGCCGGTGATGCATCAGGTTTCAGTTCTATATTTTCTGGTTTTTCTGCCTGTTTTTCTGCTTTTTCACCAGAAATGTCAAGGATGGCAAAAACAGTTCCGACTGGAACAGGATCGCCTTCATTGAACAATTTTTTTATCAGTTTTCCTGAAACAGGTGATACAATTTCCGAATCAACTTTATCGGTTGCTATTTCAACAAGTGTTTCATCTTCCCGGATCATTTCTCCCTCGGACTTTAACCATTTCATGATGGTTGCTTCGATGACACTTTCACCAAGTTTTGGTACAACTACCTCATAATTTGCCATATACAGCTGACTTATTTGATTTATGCAAAGGTAACTCTTTTTCTTATTTTGAAACGTTCAAAATAAAAAATAACTTTCAAATCCTGCCCAGGTTTCTGAATCCCCTGAGGATAATATTCAAATCATTGGTTAATTTATAATCACGGGCATACAACAGGTCAAGACGGTTGGTTGTTTCTTCAGGAACATTTTTATTTTGGAATGCATCCAGCGGATTTAAAACACCCTGTTTAATTTCAGGCAGTTTGCTGGCTTCGTTGTCGGCATGTGGCGTAAAACCGATCCACGACTTAAATGAAAGTAAAACTGAAAAAATATTTCTCACCAAACCAACAGGATTTCTGACTAAAAACACTGCAACCGGGTAAAATACAAGGAGAGACACTGCGACCAGAAAATCAAGCATTCGTTTTTTTCTTCTGTTCGATCTTTTTATAATTGCATTAATATCAATAACATATAAGTCGCCAGATGTGTTAATAGAATTACTCCCTATAATTGAAAGGCTTTCGGGAGGCGCAATTTTGTAGTCGACCTGCTCATTTTTCAACTCCGACATTTTATCGATGATCACTTGTGCCGGAACATCTTTGGCACAAAAAATTACCTCATTAATTTTATGAATGGTGATTATTTCCTTGATTTGCCCCAGATGACCAATAAAGCCGTTCGAATTATTCCTGTGATGGTGGTAACTCACAAGCCCTGTAAAAGAAGGGTTCATTCCGGTTTGCTGGAGAAGTTCGGCAACACGCTCAGACTCTTCTTTTTCGCCAATTATGATGAACCGTTTATTCTTTTCGGAATTCAATTTGTATCCGTTGATGTTAAAATAATGCAAAAGAAACCTTTCGGTGAGCATGACAAGGGTGCCCCAGATTGCACCAAGGATGATGAGTGCCCTCGAAAACCGGTAATGTTCATTTAACAAAGAGTAGACAACAAGAATGATGAGGGTGCCAACGACCATTCCCTGAACAATGCGTCGGAGCCTGATCGGTTTATCGTATCCTCCGCTCAGGTATATGCATAGCAACCAGGTTGAAAGATAAACAGGAACCGCTATATGGATAAAGGCATAAGGATAATGCCCTCCATCGGGAAAGATGAAATGCCGTTCCCAATAATCTTTGATCAGCAATATTCCGGCAAAAATGAGCAACGCATCGAATAATGGCAACATGATCCTGTTGATGAACCTGTTCAGAATTGAAATCAAGGCCCGGAAATAGATGGCAATGTTGATCATGACTGAAAATGCACGGGCATTTTCTTTTGAGAAATGCTTTCTGGCGAATACAATCATGGCGTTGTAAAAAACAAACACATAATTGAGACTGCCTTTTTTTGTGCTTTCCCCTTTATAATGGATTATCCGGGTATCCGGGTAATAATAATTCTTATAACCAGCCTGCGTGATCCGGTAACTCAGGTCGATATCTTCTCCGTACATAAAAAAGGCCTCATCAAGCAATCCGATTTTATCAAGCACTTTTTTACGTAAAAGCATGAAGGCACCGGCAAGTACATCAACAACGTGTGTTTTGTCTTTATCAAGATAACCCAGGTGATATGTACTGAACAGGCGTGATTTGGGAAACAGGGATGAAAACCCGAACACTTTAAAGAAAGCTACCTTGGGATATGGCAGTCCGCGTTTACTTTCGGGAAGGAATTTCCCCTTTCCATCAAGCATTTTCACGCCAAGGCCTCCGGCATCCAGGTGCTGATCCATAAAATCAACCACTTTGCGCAGGGTGTCGTCTTCAACAATCGTATCAGGATTGAGCAGCAACACATATTCACCTTTTGATTTTCGGATGGCCTGATTGTTTGCTGATGAAAACCCCTTATTCTCTTTGTTATCAATGAGATGAACTTCAGGAAACTTGTCTTTAACCATTTTTACCGAACCATCTACCGAGTCATTGTCAACAACAAAAACTTCAGCCTCGATGCCATTACAGGCGTTTTGCACCGAATGAAGGCATTGCTCCAGAAAATACTTGACATTGTAATTAACGATGACGATTGATAGTTTCATCAGGATTTTCGTGATTCGCCTGTAAAGTTATGGTTATTCAACCAATCTAAAAACTAAATTGCACCAGCTTCAATCATTAGCACGATTTGTTCAATCGCTTTGTCGTTACCACCCGGATCATAATCGGTTTTAAGGTCATAGCCAAAGATCTTTGCCAGCGTTTGCCATATAAAGGCGGTAAAGCCTCCTCTGAGTTGCTTGACAATATCGAATGTGGAATTACCGGTTTCGCGGTAAACAAGTTTGATCAGAATTTTTCCCTGAGAAAAAGTCAAATCTTTTATTTCATCCCCAAACTGTTTTTCGAGTTCCTTTTCTGCTTTTTTGATGAATGATTTCCGTGCATTTTCGGTTGGTATCGTATCCATAATTGCCTTATAAACAGCTAATTGTTTTCCAGCCAACTTGGCATAAGGGTATACTTTTTTAACATTATACACCAGCTTATCGTAACGGACAGATTCTCTTTTGCTCTGAAATACGTTTGGTGGAAAAATAACGACAGGTTTTACATCAATGAGTGCAATGGTGTCACCTTCAACGATCTGTGTAACCGGAATCGTTTTGGTCGTATCTTGTGAAATGGCAATGTTTCTGAATAAAATTACCAAAACTACGATGATGACTCCTTGACGCATTGTTTTCCCGGTGCAAAAGGTTTGATGAATAACGAAGGCAATACCGGGTTTGGTATCAGGCAACCTTTAAATGGGCCATGCTGGTTTTTCTGAACTGGGCTTCAACAAAGGAAGCGGATACCTGGAAAGTTTTGGTACTGCTGTTCGAAGGCAATTCAAACATGGCATCAACCATTATTCCTTCAAGAATAGATCGTAATCCCCTGGCTCCCAGTTTAAATTCAATTGCTTTGTCAACCACAAATGCCAGGGCATCTTCCTCAAAGGTCACTTTGATATTGTCCAATTCAAAAAGCTTGGTATACTGTTTAATCAGTGAGTTTTTAGGCTCTGTGAGAATCCTGCGCAATGTATGCCGGTCGAGGGTGTGCATGTAGGTTACAATCGGCAGCCTGCCAACCAGTTCGGGAATCAGGCCGAAGGCTTTCAGGTCAACAGGGGTGATGTATTGCAGGATATTATCTTTATCGATGCTTTCGTGTTTCCGATCGCTTTTATATCCTATTTTATTGGTTTGAAGCCGGTTTGAGATTTTTTTCTCTATTCCGTCAAAAGCC
This sequence comes from uncultured Bacteroidales bacterium, assembly GCA_903875045.1. GTDB lineage: Bacteria > Bacteroidota > Bacteroidia > Bacteroidales > FEN-979 > CAIVAT01. The sequence goes on along the minus strand of CAIQUS010000206.1, from coordinate 26,660 downwards.
CCGCCGGTGATGAAAAGGATATTCTGGGTGTTGATCTGGATCATTTTTTGTTCCGGGTGTTTTCTTCCACCCTGGGGTGGTACATTCACGATGGAGCCTTCGAGCATTTTCAGCAGTGCCTGCTGAACCCCTTCACCGCTGACATCACGTGTAATCGACGGGTTATCGCTTTTGCGTGCGATTTTGTCAATTTCATCAATGAAAATGATACCACGTTCGGCAGCAGCCACATTGTAGTCGGCAACCTGAAGGAGCCGGGCCAGGATACTCTCCACATCTTCTCCAACGTAGCCGGCTTCAGTCAGGGCTGTAGCATCTGCAATGCAGAATGGAACGTTGAGCATCTTGGCGACTGTCCTGGCCAGTAAAGTTTTTCCCGTACCGGTTTCGCCAACTACAACAATGTTTGATTTTTCAATTTCAACATCCCCGCTCTTGGCAACTTTGGTGTGAGCCAAACGTTTATAGTGGTTATAAACGGCAACGGCGATCACTTTTTTTGCCTCATCCTGGCCAATGACGAACTGATCGAGGTACTTTTTGATCTCAACCGGTTTCATGGGCGAAACATCGGGCAGGTTGTTATGTTTCTCAGCTGCCATTTGTTCCGAAAGGATGATCTGTGCCTGCATGACACATTGATCGCATATATGACCTTCCAGTCCGGCGATGAGCATGAGTGATTCACGCCTGCTACGACCGCAAAACGAGCATTTGTCTGCTGACTTGGCCATTTTAATTTTCTTTTTTCGAACGAACAAGGATTTCATCAATCATCCCATATTCGCGGGCTTCATCGCTGGTCATCCAGTAATCACGGTCTGCATCTTTCAGGATGCGTTTGTAGGGTTGTCCGGAGTGAAGTGATACGATTTCGTACAACTCTTTCTTGAGTTTTTGAATTTCCCGGGCAGTAATGTCAATGTCAGAAGCTTGTCCTTCGGCGCTTCCCATTGGCTGATGGATCAGAATGCGGGAATGTTTGAGGGCAGTACGCTTGCCTTTTTCACCGGCACACAACAGAATGGCGCCCATTGAAGCGGCCATGCCTGTACATATCGTTGCAACATTCGGATTGATATATTGCATGGTATCATATATTCCAAGGCCGGCATATACCGATCCACCCGGGGTGTTGAGATATATCTGAATATCTTTCCGGGAATCAACCGATTCAAGGAACAGCAATTGTGCCTGGATGATGTTGGCAACATAATCATCAATGGGAACTCCCAGGAAAATGATCCGGTCCATCATCAGACGCGAAAAAACATCCATGGTGGCGATGTTTAACTGCCTTTCTTCAATAATGGTTGGTGAAATGTAATTGGAAGATATTGATTTGTATTTTGCCAGGGTGAGGCTGCTGATGCCTTTGTGCCCAATGGCATATTTTGAAAATTCATCGGTCATGGGGTGGAATTTTTAATTATCAATGTTGATGGCTGTGGTCATGATCGTGGTCATGGTCGTGATCGTGGTCATGGTCGTGGTCATGGTCATGATCGTGGTCATGGTCGTGGTCATGGTCATGATCGTGGTCATGGTCATGGTTGTGGTTTTCAGAGGCAATTTTGATATAATCTTCATAAGAAACCTCTTTCGGGTGAAAGACCATGGCTGATTTGAAGAATTGCATCATTTTATCATTGTACAGCTGGTCGTTTATCCGTTTTACCTGATCTTTGTTTTTCATAAAGGTATCAACGATCGATTCGTACCGTTGTACCATTTCAGGTTCCATATCTTCTGCGTTTATCTGACGCAACATGTTAATTTTGATATAATTTCTGATCTCTTCTTCCGTAACTTCAAGGTTGTGCTCTTTGATCAGCCTGTTCTCTATAAGCTGCCATTTCATCGATTCGGCAAAGGATGTGTAGTTTTTTTCAATCTCCTCAGGAGTATACTTTCCATCATTGTTTTCGACGAGCCAGCGTTTAAGAAATTCATCGGGCAAAGGCATTTCCGTGTTTTTTACCAGGGCTTCGGTGATGGAATTGAAAAGCAGTTTGTCTGTTTCATAAGCAAAACTGAGTGAAGCGTCATTTCTGACCTGCGTCCTGAAATCCTCTTCAGTTTGAATGTTTCGGCCAGGGTACACCATTTCAAAAAATTCCGGATTCAGTTCTGCAGGCTCAACAACCGGTTCTATGGGGGTTTTTTGTAATTCCTCCTGCACTGGTTGCGTTTCTTCAGCCCCGGATTTTGGGTCTTCGGTTTCGCCATCCGTTAATGCCTCCTCTTCGGTGGCATCCGAAATGACTGGTTTGCCATACCGTTTGCGGGTATCTTCGATGTATTTATCAATCATTATATCATCAACCGAGATGATATAATTCTCAATATTCAGATCCTGATCAATTGGGATTGCAAATTCAGGGGTCAGTCCAAGGTCAAAATAAAATTCAAAAGAATCCTGATTTTCAAAATCGATGGCTGAATTTTTTTCGAGGTTTGGCAAAGGATTGCCCAAGATATCGAGTTTTTCATCCCTGATATAACCGATCAGGCTGTCGGAAATGAGTTTATTTACTTCATCTGCCAGGATGGCTTTACCGTACATCTTTTTAATAAGGCCCATTGGAATGTGGCCTGGTCTGAACCCGGGTATATTCGCTTTGCGCCTGTAGTCTGAAATTTGTTTCTCAATGGCGGCAGAATAATCAGCCGGTTCGATACCGATTTTAAGAAGGAGGGTAAGTGGTCCTGTACTTTCTGTGGTAATATTCATGAAAATGGTCTTGTATTGGTGGTACAACAATATTTGTGCGGATGAAGGGACTCGAACCCCCACGCCCGAAGGCACAAGATCCTAAGTCTTGCGCGGCTACCAATTACGCCACACCCGCATCAAGGATCTCCCGGAAAAGGGAGTGCAAAGGTACACTTTTTTTCAAACAGTTACTTCAAGGAGGCCAAAGCTGCCTCATAATTTGGCTCCAGCACGATGTCGGATACCTGCTCGCTGTAAATAACAGTGCCATTTTCATCAACGACGACCACTGCACGTGAAAAAAGTCCGGCCAATGGTCCATCAATGATCAATACGCCATAGTTATTGCCAAAATTAGCATTGCGCAATTCCGATGCAGGAATGACATTGGTAAGTCCTTCTGCTGCACAAAAACGGGCGTGGGCAAACGGAAGATCTTTGGAAATACATAATACCACGGTGTCGGGGCGCTTTTCAGCCTCAGCATTGAATTTTCTGACAGAAGTAGCGCAAACCGCGGTGTCAAGACTGGGAAAAATGTTCAGGACAATTTTTTTTCCTTTAAATCCAGACAACGAAATGTCTGAAAGATCGGTCTTGGTTAGTAGAAAGTCGGGGGTCATTTTCCCCACCTCGGGGAGTAATCCGATTGTATGAATCGGGTTTCCTTGCAGTGAAATAGTTGCCATAAGTTAAGTTTTAGATTAAGCGTGCAAAATTAGTAAATTGTAATATTCCTGTACCATTTTCGTTAAAAGTATTATCATTCGTTGCTTTCAGGATCATCCGGATCTTGATTTTTTTTGGAATTTAAGCTTGAATTGATGAATATCAGCAGAGTAGCAGCATTGTTCGTTTTTGTTCTGTCAATAAATGTTTCGGTTTCCGCCCAGGATATGACCGGGGTTACTTTGGGAAACTATGCCGGCATCAACGGTCTTCAATTAAATCCCAGTTCACTGCATAATTCAAAATCATATCTTGAGGTTCAGTTGCTTGGGCTGGATATTTTTGTTCAGAACAATTATCTGTACATGAAAAAGTCGGAATACCGGTTTGGGAATTTTTTTAAATCGGGGTACCAGTGGCCCACACATGCTGAGGAGTACGGCACAGAGCAACGTATATTTTACCATTATCCCAATAAAAGGTTAAAGAATGCATTTGTGCAAACCCGCATCAACGGTCCGGGTGCAATGCTTATCTGGGGGCATCATGCATTTGCATTGACTACTGCCGAGAGAACCGTTGTATCGTTGAATAATGTGCCTTATGAGATGGCAAATTTCATTTATCTCGGACTCAATTACCGCCCACAGCATAATATCAATTACGTTGACAATGGCCCGATCAGGGGTTCTGGGATGTCATGGGCGGAAATTGGTGTTAGCTACAGTAATACTTTTTATGCCCGGGGTTTTGATGTGTTTTCGGCAGGCATTTCGGTGAAACGATTGCTTGGTTTGGGAGGAATTTATCTTAATGCCAGGCAATTGGATTATATTGTGCCAAATGACTCTGCCGTTGTTGTTAAAAATATGGATGCAGAGATGGGTTTATCCTTACCGATGAATTACACTGAGAATACGGCCAACACCTCACCATTATTCAAAGGAGGCGGTTTTGGGGTTGATTTGGGGGTGACTTATACACGGCTGGCGCGATATCATCAGGAGGAATATTTCAACTCGCTGTGCGCCCAGCCTTACGAAGATTACATTTACAGGATCGGGGTTGCACTGATAGATATCGGGGGCATAAACTTTAATCATAATGCCAGTAAACTCAGGATTGATAATCGCAGCGCCAATTGGGAGAATGTAACCAATATGAAATTCGGTACGATCCATCAGTTTCTCGACACCCTCAGTTATAAGTTTTACGGTGATACAACCTCTGCCTGGGCAGGTGATAAATTCACCTTGTGGCTTCCGGCTGCTTTTAGTGCCCAGTTTGACTATCACATCAGAGATTCCTGGTATATCAATGCAAGTCTTGTTTATGGATTTCCGATTGCAAAAGCCGCTGTTATGAGGCCGGCAGAACTCTCCATTACACCACGATATGAAACAAGATGGTTTGAGGCGAGTATGCCCGTTTCATTGTATAACTGGCAATTAACCAGGGTTGGCCTGGCTGTGAGAATATATTGTTTAACAGTCGGAACAGATAAACTCGGTGGATTTTTTCATCTCAACGATTTTACCGGACTCGATGTCTATTTTTCGCTGAAATTGTTTTTCAACAAAGGAAATTGCCGTATCAAAGGGCCGGAAAACTGTGGTGGTGTTGAACCGAAGAAAAGCAAACATTAAGCAGGTCAATGTCTAAACTTCCGACATTCTTACATCAAGCGCATCGCGGAGTGCATTTCCCATCAGCATAAAGGCCAGGACCATCAGCATGATTGCGATACCCGGCAGAATGGCAAGATAGGCGTAATCGAGCACGATGTACCCGTAATTTTCCTTTATCATCGATCCCCAGGATGGCACAGGAGGCTGTACCCCCAAACCTAAAAAACTTAAACCGGCTTCCATCAGGATGGCTGATGCAAAGTTGGCCGCAGATATCACGATCACGGCAGCCATCACATTCGGAAGAATGTGGTGAAAGATGATCCTGAAGTCTGAAAACCCGAGGGCCCTTGCGGCTTCCACATATTCTTTTTCGCGGATGCCCAGAATTTGACCGCGGACAACCCGGGCAACCTCCACCCACATGGTCAGCCCTACGGCAATAAATACCTGCCAGAAGCCTTTTCCAAGGGCAAAAGTGATTGCAATAACCAGGAGAAGCGTAGGAATCGACCACACCACATTGATCAGCCACATGATAAGATTGTCAACCCAACCACGGTAATAACCGCCAATGGCCCCGATAAAAATCCCAATGACCAGGGATATCAGAACGGAGATGAGTCCGACGGAGAGGCTGACACGGGTGCCAATCATCAACTGACTGAGATAATCACGCCCGAAGCGGTCGGTGCCAACCCAGAATGTTTTTTGCACCGGCATTTTTACGGCGTTCAATGGCAATATTTTAACCATAGATGCATCTCCCGGCATTGCCCCGAATTCAATAAAGGCAATGTGGTTGTTTTTAATGGACCATGCCCGTACAGGGATGTTTTGAACGCTCTCCCTGAAACCGGAGATCATTGTTTTATAAAACGGATGGCTGGTTTGCCGGATGTTGTTTTTAACAGGCAGCATGGTAACCGAAAATCCGGGTTTTTTCAAACCCAATTCAAGATACTGGTCATTTGCGTAAGGCGTTGAATCGGGTGTGATCAGATAACCCAGGCATGCAACCAGGGCTGTAAATAAAATAAAGATGAGCGACCCAAATCCAAGATGGTCCTTTTTTAATTTTTTCCAGGCAATTGAACTCAGTGAACCGGAAGGAATGTGGGGGCGCTTTTTAAAAAACACTGCAAGATTGTGAATTGTCGTTTGTCAGATATATTTTTTTTGTACTTTTGCAAAATCAAACATGGTGGTCGTAGCTCAGTTGGTTAGAGCGATAGATTGTGGATCTATAGGTCGTGGGTTCAAGCCCCATCTTCCACCCCTGAAAAAGGCTGCATTTGCAGCCTTTTTTTTTATTTCAAGGTTCCCTGAAAGGTGGCCCTGTATTCTTCCCATGTGCCTTTCAAATAAGCATTTTCACCAAAGAAGGAGATAACACCTTCAAAATCTTTGGCCTGCTGATAACCTCCAACAACGGAGAGGAGTTGTCCCTGCTCACTCAGAAATACGTATGATGGGTATGACATTTTGCCCCTGAGCAATTCATTGGCCAGCTGATGTGTGGTCCGCTTGCCGGTCGGGTTTGGATTTACAAAGGTTTTCCCGTCAAGCACGATGGTGTCCTTGCGTTCCGCATCAAATTTGACGCAATAAAAATGCGCATTCATATATTTGGCAATGACAGGGTTTGTGAAAGTTTCAGCATCCATTTTTTTACACCAGCCGCACCAATCCGTGAATACGTCGATGAAGACTTTTTTCGGCTTCTTTTTATTCAGTTTATAGGCATCTTCAAAAGAATACCATTTAATGGCCACTTGTTTGCTGTCGGTTTTCTCTTTTTCCTGGGCTGCAACAAAACCCGGCAGATTCAATACAAAAAATAAAATAAAAAACAAAAACAAACTTTTCTTTTTCATTGGCATCAAGTTTAAATCGTAAATCGTTAAATCGTTAAATCGTAAATCGTAAATCGTAAATCGTAAATCGTAAATCCCTAATGTCTCTCCATCTCCCTCTGATGATCCTTCTGCTTCAGCGTTTCCCGCTTATCATAAGCGTGTTTTCCACGCGCAAGCGCGATGGTGAGTTTTGCCAATCCATTATCGTTGATAAATAAAAGAACAGGGATGATGGTAAATCCCCGTTCTTTGACTTTAACAGCAAGCTTTTTTAATTCCCTCTTCGTGAGCAGAAGTTTCCGGTCGCGTTTTGGTTCGTGATTGTAATGGGTACCAAACGAATATTCGGCGATATGCATGTTGCGGACAAAAAGTTCAGTTCCGGTAAAGGTACAATATGCGTCGGCAATAGAGGCCGTACCATCACGAATCGATTTGATCTCGGTGCCGGTTAATTGAATGCCGGCAGTAACTTCCTGTATCAGGAAATATTCGTGTGAAGCCCGTTTGTTCCGTATGTTGATTGTTTTCTCCATCTATTTTTTTTCAGGCATCAGCACAACCCGGATATAGTGATCGGGATTCAGGAATGTGGTTGCTGCAGTTTTCAGGTCTTCAATGGTGATAGCGTTCACCCGGTCTTTGAAGGTAGAAACATTGTTTGGCGAATCGTGGTTGAAATAAACCGACTCGATTTTTCTAAGCCAGAATTCATTCTTTTCAAGATCGGTTTCTCTTGCACGGATCATGACTTCCTGAGCTTTTTTCAGATCAACCTCAGTGGGGCCGTTTTTTCTGATTTTTTTGATTTCACCGAAAACGGCTTTTGTCAGTTTATCTGTGGTTTTGGGAGAGCATCCAAACATTACCATCAGCTGGAGTGCCGGTGCCGGATACTGGTCGATGTTCAACTGGACCTGTGGAGAGTAAACCCCGCTCAACTTTTCCCGAATAACCTCTACCAGTTTGATGCCCATGATTTCCCGGATCATGTTCATGCACAATACATTCTTTTCATTCCACACAAATTTCTCAGGCATTACAATTCCTACCATGCTTTGCGGATCGGTTCCCTTGTAAACAGTGAGGTTTGTAATACCATCGGCAGGTTTGGGCGAGGTATCTTTCCAGGTTTCATTGCGGTTTAAACCCGGGAGACTTCCGAAATACTGCTCAATAAACGGTGAAATAGAGTCAACGGAGAAGTTTCCGACCAGGAAAAATTTGAAATCACTGGCATCTGCAAAACGGTCTCTGTAAATTTTAAAAGCCTGATCCAGCTTTACGTCGTTAAGTTGTGCAGGCGACGGGAAAATAACCATGCGTTTGTATCCCGGGAAAACAACTTTATACAATGTGTCATAGAAAGTCATCACAGGGTTGCTCTTCATGAATTTCATCTGGTTCTCCATTTGCGACATGAAGGCTTTAAATGCTGTAGTATCCTTACGCGGCTGGTCAAAATAGAGGTAAACGAGCTGCATCATGGTTTCAAAGTCCTTGGGAGTGGAACTTCCCCTGAAACCCTCTTTTACATCATCGAGGTATGGGCTGATCTGAACAGTTTTACCTTTTAACTTCTTCTGAAGTTCGATGTTGTCAAAATTCCCGGCCCCGCTCATGTCAATGATTTGTGTCGCATAATTTGCCGACATAAAATCTTTGTCGGGAACGAGTGAATTTCCACCGGGGCTGTAGGCCGATATCAGGATTTCATCATTTTTGAACTTGGTCGGTTTCAATACGACAGTAACGCCGTTGGATAAGGTAAGCTCCGTGGCGCCAAGATCTTTGTTTTCCCTGGTGGCTGTTATTTTACCAGGTTTCAGTGTTCCCTGAACGAGTGGTTCTTCCCTGAAATTGTCGATATACGGGGTTAAAGTCTTCGTTTTCGAATCGCGGATGATCGAAAGAATTTCTTCTTTTGTCGGCACCTTTACCTCAGGTTTTTCAGGTGCCATTACCACCAGCCCGAGGTTGTTGTCGGTGACCCATTGTTTGGCAAGTGCGTTGATATCAGTCAATTTGATTTCAGGGAGAATGTTCTTCAGATATTTGAAGCTTTTCTGGGCACCGGGGATGGCATCCTGCGAAAGGTAATTGCTTACATATTGGGAACAGAAATTCCTGGATTCGGTTTTGTCGAATTCTTTGGCGGCTTTTTCATATTGGCTGAAAATTTCTTCCTTTTGCCGGTCAAGTTCAGTTTGTGTAAATCCGAACCTTTTCACCCGTTCGTTTTCACTTAACAATACCTCGAGACTTTTGTCAATCTGACTCTCCTTGGTCATGGCGTTGATCATAAAGGCATCTTTGTTCCTGGAGAGAAACCGGCCATAGCCACCACCGGCAAATACATAAGGAGATTCGGGTTTTTGAGAAATTTCGTTGAAACGGTTGTTCAGCATGCCGGTGTATAGTTCCGCCATGATTTTATCACGAAAATCGCCCAATGTTTTATCGGCCGACAACGGATGTTTGTAAAATACAAGCACGAAATTGTCGGTGGCTTCCTTATCGGTGGCAATGGCAATAAGGGGTTCTGTGTTGTCAGGAATATCGAATGAGGTCCGTTCCCTCGGATTTGCAGGATTTTGAAGATTGCCGAAATGGGCTTTGATCTGGGCTTCAGCTTTGGCAATGTCGAGATCTCCGACAAGTACAACTGCCTGCAGATTTGGACGATACCAGTCGCGGTAGAAATCCTTTAAGGTTTCATGTTTGAAATTTTCAATCACCTCAATTTTACCTATCGGGATACGATCGGCATATTTTGAATCTTTGAATATCACAGGGAAGAATTTCTTCATCATACGATCCTGTGCACCCAGGCCAAGGCGCCATTCTTCGGTGATGATCCCGCGTTCCTTGTCTATTTCCTTATTGTCAAGAACGGCATAATGCGCCCAATCTTCGAGCACTTTATAGCCTTGTTCCACCAGGGTTGTGTCATCTGTGGGGAGTTGCAACATATAAACAGTTTCATCAAAACTCGTATACGCATTGATGTCGGCGCCAAATCGCACCCCTGTTTTTTGAAGGAAATCGATCAGCTCATTCTTTGGAAAGGTCCTTGTCCCATTGAAGTTCATGTGTTCCATGAAATGTGCAAGACCCTGCTGATCGTCATTTTCAAGTATTGAACCGGCGTTTACCACCAGCCTGAGCTCAACCCTTTTTTCGGGCTTTTTATTTTGCCGGATGTAGTAAACGAGGCCATTGTCAAGTTTACCAATTTTAACATTGGGGTCAACGGCAAGCGGTGTAGTCAGGTCGAGAACTGGTTGCTGGCTGAATACCGATAAGGCAATGAGAATTAAGCCGGTCATTGCCAGAGATTTAAGAATTGAATTTTTCATGGGGTGGGGTTTATCAGGATTCCTTCGGAATTAAGTGCAATTTTACCATTTTTTTTGCAGAAGTCAAAGAATATTGTTTTCATCGGTTAAAGCAAATGTTACAATTGAAGATTGATTTTAAACATCGCGGTAGCAACGCAGCGAAAAACCGAAAATCTTCCCGACATTGTCTCTCAGTATGCCGTTGTAATTATAGTGCATCAGCCGGTACCAGGAATTGCCGGATGTATTCTCCGTGGAACTCCAATAGTAAGTGCTGTAGCCAAGCACCCTGAACGTACCATCGTTGTTCCGGTATCCTGCACCTTCTGATGAAAACCCACTTTCGTTGCTGGCACCTGTATTGGGGTAGCGCCATAAACCAGTGCCATCCTCTACATTACCGGTGGTTTTCATTTTTCCGCCTGCAATAACTGTTCCTCCAAGATTTGTTATAAGTGTGGTCCATGCCGGATCAGTGGGAATATGCCATCCTGGCGGGCAAATTCCCTGTGCTCCTGGTGTCGTTACGTATTGCATAATCTCATTCCATTGATACATGCCGCCATAAATATCACAGTTTGACTCAAGGTTGTTGTAGCAGTATTTTTCAATCAGACTGTTATTTGTTTGCTCCTGTGTGCCCGATATCATGGTTCCGATATTCAGATTTTCTCTGAGCCAGCATTGAGTTCCGATGAGCACGGTATGATAAGTTATTCCTCCATACAAAACTGCAGGCATTGAAGGGCAAGGCACGCCCGAAGTACCACATGCAGATGTAGACTCATTCAGCAAAGTTGATGTAGAAACCCCGCAATCGGAATAGGCCCAGATATACCGTGCATAAGCAGTCGTACAAGCCAGCCCTGATTCTGTTTTTGTTGTGGCTTCGCCCAAGTCAGTTGCAGAGTTGTAGTTTTCTGTGGTATTCCATTTATAACCGGTGGCGCCTGTCACAGGATACCAGTTCCAAGTAATCTGGGTTGGTTGTGGATCATGGATGTCGGCTTCAGGAGATAACGGTATCTGACATCCTGTGGTGAAAATATACCAGATACCATTGGAAAACATGGCCAGTGCTCCGATATTTGTGCTGCTGCAGTCGGAGCAAAAGACGATCAACCCGTTTGCCGGGTTAGGAATATTATTCATCTGGGCATTGGTCATCCTGGGAGCGAGCAGCCCTTTGGTTGTTGATTGTACATCCAGCATGGCAGAAGGATCCGGTTGGGTGTTATCAGTGGTGACAGACACCTGGGAAAAAACGGCATGTGTTACAAGAGTAAAAATGAACCCCGTCAACACATAATTGGCGAATTGTTTTCTCATATAATAGCTGGTTTTGGTGGGTAGCCGTAAATATAAGAAAAAATTCGATCACCATTTTCAGGCTAATTCCAGGCTTATTTATGTTTTATTATTCTATGAAAAAGATACCCTCTTTCATCTACCTGCTTCACCTGAGTAATCTGTCTTGGAGACGAAGAAATTTAAAAGGGGATAATCAAATCCACCTTGGTTCCCATCGCATTACCATGCGCATCTTTCAAATCAACAATTCTCACCTTCGCCCCGGTGGAATTGAGTTTGTTCATCATGTCGATCCGAAGGGCGGTTACTTTTAATCCATGCGATTTGTGGGTAGCCGATTTGCTCTTTAATTCCGCTGCTTTTTCCCGTCCGATGCCGTCGTCGGTAATGGAAATATTCAAATACTCTTCGTCCGATTTTTCAATGTCAATAGTGATGGTCCCGTTTCCCTCTTTTTGCATCAGCCCGTGCCAGATGGCATTTTCCACATACGGCTGCAAAAGCATGGGTGGGATCATTACTGAATTGATCTCAACATCACCGGCCACCTGAAATGAGCAGGTGAATTTATTGTCGAACCTCGCGCTCTCCAGCAATACATATAGCTTTAAGGTTTCCAGTTCCTTGCTGAGGGAGATCGTTTCGCTGCGGGAATTGTCGAGGATCAGGCGGATCAGTTTCGAGAATTTGATGAGGTAGTCGGAGGCAATCTCATGTTTCTGGTCGATGACAAAACTGTTGATGGAATTCAGTGAATTGAAGATAAAATGGGGGTTCATCTGGGCACGCAGGGCTTTGGTTTCGGCCTGGGCCAGCTGTTTGTTGAATTCGGTTTTGAGTTGTTCCTCCCGTTTTATTGTTTTAATACGCATCCGCTGGATCATGAAAAAGAGAAATAAAATGGCCAGCACAATAACCATCCTGAACCACCAGGTTTGATAGTAGGGGGGGAGAATGGTGATATCCAGCGAATCACCTTGGAGGTTCATCGCGCCACTGCCGTTGCTGCCAGTTACATGCAGTACATATTTACCCGGTGATAAACTAACCAGGTTTACAATGCCTTCATTCAATTTATGCCAGGAAGAATCTTCATCCACACGGTAGTAATAGCTGTTTTCATTGGGATGCGAAAAGTTTAGTACCGAAAAATCAACCGTTATCAAATTCTGTTCGTATTGAAGAGTCAGTGATTTTTTTTTGGTGATGGAGTCGATGCTGATTTTATGAGGCTCATTCAATACTCTGACAGTGTTAATGTGAACCTGTGGAACACTCTGGTTCTTTGTTAACTTGTCGGGGTTAAAGTAGATCAGCCGGACCCCATCAGGGATACAAATATTGCCGTCCTTCAGTTTTTGCAAATTGAAACTGAATTCCTTGAAATTCAAGCCATTGTTCTCCGAATAATTGGTAAAAGTGCGACTGGTCGTATCGAACCTGGAAATTCCGGCATTGTGTGCAACCCATACATTGCCATGGTCATCCACTTCATTGCTTAACAGTGCATCAACTGCCAACCCGTTCCTGGAATTGAAAAGCTCAAATTTTTTTGTTATCAGATCAAATTTCACCAACCCATTTACAGAGTTAAGCCAGATGATATTCCCGGAAAGGCTGTGATCAAAGTTCAGTGCTTTAATGGCTTCATTAATGGATATATCAGGGTTTGAGCCGTAGGTTTCAAAACTGTTTTTCTGAGGATCGAAGACAAATATTCCGTTATGTATGGAGGTGATGAGCAAAGATTTCTTGCCGGTGATAAAACATGCCCTCAGTTCATTGGTGGGCAGGGAGGTTTTATCGTTGTCGCGATGGATCAGGTGCTGTACTATTTTCTCATTGATAAAATCAAATTTGTAAATGCCCCGGTTTAAAGTGAGAATGTAGAAACTGGTAGAATCAAATGGAATTATTTCGCGCAGGATCTTGGCTTTTTTGGCAAGCGCCGGAATACCATCAGGAAGCATAAATACTTTAAAATGGTTTTTGATCATGTCGTATTTCACCAGACTGTTGGAGGAGGACAACCAATAAATACCTCTGAAATCCCGGTAAACGTAAAACACATTCCTTGCTCTTAATCCCGTATCCGACGGGGGGATTGATTTGAAAAATTTCACCAGTTTCCAGTTCAGATCATAAATGCCTATTCCCTTGAACCAGATAAAAGATACCATTTTAAACCCCTCGTTTTCATAAATGGTTTCAATACTGACATTATCCTGTTTCCCAGTTTCGGAATCTTCATAATCCAGATGTCTGGAATGAAACTGCTGATCAGCATTGTCCAGGATATTCAGACCTTTGATGGTTCCTATCCACAAAATATTCTCATAATCGGTATAAACCCAGTATGTTGTGTTGTATGCGAGGGAATTCGGGTTGCCGGGAACGTTCTTTACCCTGGCTTTGCTACCTGTTTTTTTGTCATAAAGGAACAACCCATTTTCGGTACAAATAACCAGCCAGTATATGCCATTATGATCCCGCCATTCGGAAATCTTTCCAAATAAACTAAAACGGTTTACCGGATAAGGTGCAATAAAATCATAGGTGCCGTTTACAGGATTAAATTTAGCGATTCCGGTTGTCCGGTATACCACCCAGATGGTGCCTTCATGGTCAATTAACAAATCTGCAATGGGATCATTCGAGGTGACCGGAAGTGGAAACAACTTCATCCTGCTTCGCACATGATCAAATTTGTAAAGTCCTTTTATCCCACAAAACCAGATGTTATGTTGCTTGTCCTCCACTAAAGCCCATGCATTTCCCTGTGAGGTGTTTCTGCTGATCGAATCAACAGATGCCAGTTGAAAGGTTTCAAAATTACGGTTAACAGGGTTGAAGAGTTGCAAACCTTTATCTGAACCAAGCCAAAGATTATGTCTTTTATCAACATAAGGTATTGCGTTGGCACCCACAGATCCCGGATTACCTGAGTCGTGCCGGTAACTGGTAAACTGGTCAGTCAAAGTGTTAAGCTCACACAAACCTGAACCTGTGAGTATCCATAGATTCTCATGTTGGTCCTCAGTGATCTGACTTATGCTTTCGTGTGGTAATGAACGGGGGTTTCCGGGATCATGATGATAGACCTTGATGTTTTTCCCGTCAAAACGATTAAGCCCGTTACCCGTGCCAATCCATACATATCCCCTGGAATCGCGGAATATACATTGAATATAATTGGATGAAAGACCGTTGACAGTGGTCAGTTTCTGAAAAAAATAATCGGCAGGTTGCTGAGCAAGGACATTATGAAACCAAAGAATGGAAAACGTAAAGGATATAAAGGTGAAGTACCAGGGAAATTTTGAAAAGATTTTCACGATTGGTTGTTAAAATTGTCCATCTTACAAATGTAAGTGAAAAAGGAGGAGATGTAAAGCAGGAATTGGTAGTCGGTAGGTATTATCTGGTAACCGGCAGGTTTTGGGCATTGGTTGGCGGACCGGGATTTAAATCCGCGTGAAAATATTCAGGAAATCCATCTTGCGGGTACGGGCGACCTGTAAACTGGCACCGTTGCTCATGATCACTTCACCACCTTCACCACGGACATATTGTTTCACATGTTTCAGGTTGATCAGGGTGGAGTGATGGATACGGAAAAAATGATATTCGCTGAGCAGTTCATCCACATCGCCCAATGTTTTGGAGAGCATGATTTCACTCTTATCTGCAAAGGAAATACGTGTATATCCGCTTTCTGCCATGCAAAAAACAATATCATTGACCGATGCAAAAGTCAATCCGTCGGAAGTAGGCATGGCAATGGTATCTGGCAATTGCCGGTTATGAACAGCTGTTGCCATCTGAAGTTGCCTGGTGCTGATCGAACTCTGCTTGCTTTTTATTTTTTCAATCGCAGCAGCGAGGTCTTCTTTACTGATGGGTTTCAGAAGGTAATCCAGTGCACTATATTTGATTGCTTTCACAGCATACGAATCGTAAGCTGTTGTAAAAACCACATCAAAAAACAGATTTTCAAATTTCGAAAGCAGATCAAACCCATTCAACAAGGGCATCTCAATGTCGAGGAAAATGAAATCAGGCTTATGCAACTGAATTAAATCATAAGCCCTGGTTGAATCCAGGCAACTCTCCAAAATATGAACCTCCGGAAAATTAATTTCCAGCAAATTGATCAATGTTTTAATACAGTGCCTCTCATCATCTATAATAATACAGTTCATCATCTTAAAATTAAATTCCAAATTCCAAATTCCAAATTCCAAATCCCAAATCGTAGATCGTCTAGTGTATCACCGAAAACCTCCATACCGTTTTCTCTGCAAACTTTTCCCCCGGCTTCAGAATGGTATTCGGAAATGCACCCTGGTTGGGTGAATCAGGAAAGTGTTGTGTTTCGAGGCAAAGTCCGTAATGTTTCTGGTAAATTTTTTCGCCTTTACCTTTGATGGTACCATCCAGAAAATTTCCGGAATAGAACTGAACACCTGGCTGGGTAGTCAGAATTTCCACCTGCCGTCCGGACCGGGGATCAAATAATTGAGCAGCCATCGCAAGTTCCCGGGGCTTTTTCTTCAGCACGAAATTGTGGTCATATCCCCCTTTCACTTGCGCAATGCGCCCGCCGATTGCTTCTGAATTGTTGAAATCCATGGCGGTTCCACGCACAAAAGGAAGCTCTCCGGTTGGGATAAGTTCACTGTTGACTTGTGTAAACTGGTCAGAATAAAGGGTTAGAATGTGTCCGAGAATACTGGTATCGGCTTCGCTCAGATTGAAATAGGTATGGTTGCACAGGTTCACAGGTGTGGGCTTGTCGGTCTCAGCTTCAATCAGCGTGGTAAGTTCATTATGGTCATCAAGGGTATATGTTACCTTCACCTTCAGGTTCCCGGGATAACCCTCTTCGCCATCTTTACTAAGGTACGTCAACTCGAGTTGCGCCTTCGTTGAATCATTTATGACACGGGCATCCCAGACAACTTTATCAAATCCTTTCACACCGCCATGCAAACTGTTCTTCCCATTGTTGATGGCAAGATTATAACCGGTGCCGTTCAATGAGAATTTTCCATTTGCAATGCGGTTGGCATAGCGGCCCACCATCGCACCAAAATATGGGCTGTTGGCAATGTACTGATCCAGTTTGTCATATCCAAGAACGATGTCACCTTTATGACCGGTTTTATCAGGCATCAGGATGGAGGTAATGATGCCGCCATAGTTGGTTATTTTGACGGTGTACCCGTTTGTATTGGTGAGGGTGAAAATAAAAACCTCCTTCTGATCTGCTTTGCCAAAGGGCTCTTTCATGATTTTTAATGTTGATTTGGTTGTACCCGGTAAGTCAATGTTAATGTTGATGGCCGACTCTGTTTCTTTGGGCTCCTTTATTTTTATATTGTCTGAAGAACATGCCAGAAAAAACAATGCCGGAATATATAAGGAATTGATGTATTTCATCGGGTAAATATTTATTTTAGAACAAACGTATGAAAAAAAAGAGACACAAACAACATTCTTCCTATTTTTGGCCCTCAATTGTAAATCCTAAATCGTAAATCCCAAATCGTAAATCGTAAATCGTAAATCCACTTGACCCTCTCCCCCAAAGTCATTCTCATCACCGGCGCATCTTCAGGCATAGGGGCTGCAACAGCACTGGCACTTGATGCTGCCGGGGCACGCGTGGCCATAGCTGCACGAAGGAAAGATAAACTCGATGAACTGGCCGCAAAGATGCATACGCCATTGGTCATTGCCATGGATCTTTGCGATGAATCCCCGGCCCGTGAAATGGTTCAAAAGGTGGTTGCACATTTTGGCCGCATCGATGTGCTCATCAACAATGCCGCCAGTATCATCGTGGCAAAGTCCAATGCTGTAAAACCTGCTGATTTACGGAGTGCATTTTCAACCAACCTCATCGTACCGGTGGCTGCAACACAGGAGGCGATCCGGTTTATGCGCAAACAGGGAGGCGGACAAATCATCAACATCGGCTCCCCCGGGTTCATGATGGGAATTCCTTTTTATGCGCCTTATGTTTGTTCCAAGGCAGCATTTTCAGCCTGGACCCGAACCATCCAGGCCGAATGGGCTGGTACAGAGATTATTGTAAGTGAGTATTTCCCGGGATATATTAAAACGGATTCCCTGCCCGATTCACGTTTGGGGGCTATTGACCAGGATTTTCTGATGGCAGAAAAACAGAACTTCATTACCGCCCTGTTCACAAAACCAAAAACCCCCGAAGATGTTGCCAGCCACCTGGTTAAACTCGTCCAAAAGCCGAAAACCCTTGCCTATTCCGATATCAGTGTAAAAATTGGTGCTTTTATCTCCAATATTCCCGGGTTCCGGCTCAATATTGCAAGGCAATTGGCTAAAAATGCCCGCAAAAAAAACAATTTGACTATCTTCGAAACTGACTAAATCCCCCAAATTTTCAAATTTTCAAATCCTCAAATTTTCAAATCATGAGACAACCCATTCCCTTAAAAGACCGTAAAACCGATTACATCTACCTTGCCTTTTTCTTTCTGAACCTGTTTTATATCACCTATATTGTTGATCTGGAACAGCTTGTAATTAAGAATCCCGATGATTTTCAGTATCCGTTGTGGCCTTTGCCATTTCTGGTCGACATGGTACACTGGTGGGGCATCAATTTCGATCCACTGCAATGGGCACGGCCCACCTGGTGGAAAGCAACCATCTGGCTTGATGCAGTATTTTTTGGCCCTTACTATATCTTTGCGATTTATGCTTTCATCAAGGGAAAAGATTGGATCCGCATCCCTACAGTTATCTACTCTTCCATACTCTTTACGAATGTATTCATTATCATGAGCGAAGAATTCTGGGGGCCTCATGCCACCTTTGCTCCAATTGTTGTCACGCTGGCCAATGCACCCTGGTTTTTATTCCCGATTTTTCTTGTCTGGAAAATGTGGAAAAATGAACATCCGTTTACAAAATCAGCTTGATAAGTACCACTAAATCTGGTTACATAGCCAGGTTTACAAAAGGATTTCAGGCTATTTCGATAGTTTTCTCAATGCCAGTTTCATCCCGATAAAGGGATTTTCGATGGTGATTTTTCCGGGAAACCCGTCATTATATTGAACAAAGCTGATGATAACCGGATCGGCAATGCTCGATTTTGCCGCGATGGTACAAAGGGTATCTCCTGAAGGAGAATAGGTTTGCCAGGTTTTATACTTTCCGATCCTGCCCTTTACAATCATATTGTTGGTTTCCTTCTGCAGGTACACCTGCTCGTTTTGAACCAATCCTGACCAGTTCAGCACCCTGAAATCAGTCTCAAAAATCTTCATCAGCGCTTTTTTATTCAACGATTCGAAGCAGGAGACTACCTTCAAACTGTCGGCAGACAATTCCAGATCAAAAAATGTCATCCCGATCTCATTCATAAACACAATCCTATAAATCCCTGACGAATCTTCTCCCCTCCCTTCTTGGGGAGGGGCAGGGGGAGGGGCCGGGGGTGGTGTTTCTCCCCTCCCTTCTTGGGGAGGGGCCGGGGCCGGGGGTGGTGTTTCCATCCTCTTAATCACCAGCAATCCTGTAAGATGATGCTTTTTTATATCCAGGGTAGCTTTAAAAAGATGGCTTACCACCGGGGTGGTATAAGAGACAACCGTTGATGATTGACGATTGATGATGGACGATTGACGATTGGTGTGAGATGGTTTAATGGAAATACAACCTGCCACCAATACAAAGATGATGCTAACGAACCATAAATTTTTCATCGGCAATGGGTTGGTTGAGTTTTCTGGAGGTAAAGGTGATCCGGGTAAAATCGCCGCCGGGTTCGTGCATGTCGAGCTGATTGACCATGTAATCCTTCCTGTCGAAATAAATGACAATTTCCGACAGTGATTCTTTCAGCTTTGGAGTTAATGTTTTTAACTTTACGACCCAGGATGTTGGACTTTCAAAATAAGTTGCCTTGAAATTTTGGTCATCAGTGAGCAATGTTCCCTGGATACTGCCAAGAATGATGCGGTTTATCTCGCGGAAAACTTCGTTCGAATGCACCTGAAAATGGGTTACTTTGTACTCATCCTGGATGGATATCTGGTCATTTTTAATAACGATGAGATACGAAAAAGGTTGTAAATACTCCCAACGGAGCATTTTTTCTTTTTTCAGGTAGAATTTTCCGTTCGATTTGATCTTCTCACTGATCATACTCATCTCCTTTTCCTGGGAAAAATCGCAGGCAATGGTCCGGGTATTCCAGGCTACCTCCTTGACACGTGTTTTAAGGGATTCGATGGAAACCCCATCCAATGGACTGTTCTGGCAGTTGGCCGGGCAAGGTATCCACCATGCCATTAATACAATGAGATGGATCAATATTTTGGTTGGCATGCTTCTTTAGATTATATTCAAAACAGTACATTTATGAAAATTCCAAGATCCAAATTCCAGGATCCAAATCCCAAGGGGAAAACTAAAGTGTGTTGGTTTAAAAGGCATTGAAAGCAGGACTTGGAATTTGAGACTTGGAATTTGAGACTTGGAATTTGAGACTTGGAATTTGAGACTTGGAATTTGAGACTTGGAATTTGAGACTTGGAATTTCCCACCATAGCATCACTTTCGGGGGTTGAGGTACATTTATTCACCATAAGCCGGCAATTTTATCAGTTGATCCAGGGGAACAATTTGGTATCCCTTCCTGGTGATTGCCATCAGCAAGTCATCAAGATGTTGCAGGGTGAACGGTGAAAAATCGTGCAGCAGGATGATCGAACCCGGTGATAATTTCCTGAGAATTTTTTGCATGATTTTTTGAGGATTTTTCTGAATGGTATCCAATGAACGGATGTTCCAGCAAACCGCCTGCCAGTGCGTTTTTTTCAAAGCATTGCTTACCATCGGGTTCACAACACCAAATGGCGGGCGGAAAAACAGGGGTGATTTGCCGGTAATATTCTTAATAATTTGGTCTGTTTTCAGTAACTCGGCCCGAATGATCTTCGCAGGAAAGAGGTCAAACCATTTGGAATGTGAAAATGAATGGTTGCCAATAAGGTGTCCCTCATCATGCATCTGCTTCAAGACCGGCTCCTGACCTGCCAGTTTATTGCCGATGCAGAAAAATGTTGCTTTCACTTCATATTTCTTCAGGATATCCAGAATGAGCTGGGTTTTCACCGGTTCAGGGCCATCATCAAAGGTGATGGAAACCGATTTTTCGTCACCTCTTCCGTGGCAGATCACCGGGTGATGAAAATTGGTACAAGGCAGGAAGGCCATGGCGAATGATATTCCAAAATAGAGGGTAAACAACAGCCCGTACAACAAAGGGGTTTGGTCATGTATAAATCCCCCGGAGGATTTTGACAGGATGATGTTCCAGAGGTTCAGGCTCAGAAGTATGATGAAAAAAATCAGCGTGAAGCGGCGAAATGTGAACATTTACGGGCGGCTTAGCAGGATAAATACTTGGTTGTTTTCTCTGAAATGGTTGTATATGAGTACATGTTCCAGCTTCGGTTGTTTCAGTGGATTATTTACCCTGACCACCTCGGGGACCGACTGTGTTTTCAGGATCATTGCGCCAAGCCATGCACCAAATGCCGAAGCGGTGTGATACTCACCGCAGAGATGTTTGAAATAAGCCAGCGAAGTCTGCTGAAATTCTGTTTCAACAAGGTCATGGTATGCCTGGTCGCCGCAGGGATCGCCATTCAGTCCAAGGATGACAAGGCCAATATCACCCGTTGTTAATCCAAAGGTTGCCAGGAAATCATGAAGCCGCTTTTGAACCTCCAGTTTGGAGGCGGGTTTCAGAAAGGTGGTCACGCCGGTAAGCTGTGCATAAGTGTGTTCATTTTTTTGTGTTTCAAGAAACATGAACGAGGCTCCTTCTCCTGCGATGGTACCGTGTTGTTTATCATTCAGTAGGTTGAATGAATGAACAGGCTTTGGTTTCCAGAAGCCCAGCCGGGAGGTGATGGTATGGGAATTGGCTGTAAGCTCATCGGACCCGCCAACCAGAACATGGGCGAATCCGCCCATCTGCATTTGAGTCATGGCATCCCCCAGTGCGGTTTCGAAAGAAATTCCGCGGTGGACATACGTAAAGTTATAACCATGACATTTGAGCAGCAATGCGATCTGCCCGGCTACCGTGTTGTGGGTGCTTTGTATAAACGAGGTAGGGGTGAGGAACTCCTCATTGTTATTGATCATCGAAGCGAGAAACTTTTCGGTATCTTCCACACATCCCAGTCCTGTGCCTGTGATAATCGCGTCAGGGGCATGCCCGCTGCCGGCATCCTTCAGGCATAACTTCGATGCGGCTACACCCATCTTGATGATCCTGCCCATTCTGCGAATCATTTCAGCCGGAATAAATTCCTTATACCCCGGATCAATGCACTTTAACTGATTGGTGTCAAATGATATCGGTTCCTCAAGAAAACGGCTGTTGTCGGTGGTTTTCTGCGGAGAAACATTTCCGAGGCCGTTGATGAAGATGTTGGAAATTGGAAATTGGAAATTGGAAATTTGGGATTTGGGATTTGGGATTTGGGATTTCGGATTTGACAATACGATGGCCGAATTATTCCCTCCGAAACCAAAGGAATTGGACAACACGTTGATGATTTCACGAGATGAAGACGTTTCATGGAAGGTCTCAATGGAGGTCACCGGCCGGATATGCAACTCCTTCATCGGGGTTGAAAAATGCAGGTTCGGAAAGATGACCTGGTGTTGAATCGTCAGGATGGAAATAACTGCTTCAACTGCACCAGCTGCCCCTAGTGTATGGCCGGTATAGCCCTTGGTGGAACTGAATGGAGGGACCTGATCTGCGAAAAGGCGCTCCATGGCAATGCCTTCGGAAAGGTCGTTGTTTTGGGTGCCTGTGCCATGTACGTTGATGTAATCTATTTTGTCCGGTGACAGTCCGCTCATTGCCAAAGCCTGCGACATGGCCATAAAGGCCCCGGTGCCCTCCGGAGATGATGCCGTTTGATGATAAGCATCATTGGCATTGCCATAGCCCGACACTTCAGCCAGGATGGTCTTTTGCTCTTTCTGAACGACCTCTTCCGACTCAAGCACCAGGAAAGCTGCTCCTTCACCCAGTGTGAGTCCGGCACGGTTTTCATCAAAAGGATGGCATCCGGTTTTATCGAGGATCATCAGGGTGTTGAAGCCATTGAGGGTGAACCTGGTCACCGAATCCGTTCCCCCGACGATCACCCTGTCGAGCTGTCCGGTTTTGATCAGGTTTGAGCCGGCCATGATGGCATTCACCGATGATGAACAGGCCGTGCTGATGGTAGTTATATAATCCTTGATCCCCAAAGAGGTTGCAATGCGTTCGGTGCTGTCGCCACAGTCGTGATTGACGATGTCGGTGAGGCGGCCTTTCTTCGGGTCAGCCAGAAATGATGCATAAAAACCTTCGCTCCGGTCCATCCCGCCAACAGTTGTAGCGGAGATCAATCCGGTTTTATATTGATGGATATCCTGAATGCCTGATGATGCAAGTGCCTCCTTTGCTGCTTTCATCCCCAGCAAAGCGGTACGGGTGAATTTTTTTTCACCTGCATGACCAAGCTCTTCAAGCAATTCACTGGTAGGTATTTTAACCTCGGCCATGGGGATAATCCCCTTGTGCATGGTTTTGAACAGCGTTATTTCTCCGATTCCCGATTGTTCACTCAGCAACGATTGCAGGGTTTCCTCCACATTGTTCCCAATGGCACATACAATCCCGATCCCGGTAACATAGACCCTTTTTGACATCAGCGGTTATTTCAATTAGGGTGCAAAATTAAGAGAATAAAACAAATTACGATGATGCGAATTATGATTTGGGCATTGCGATGCAGGAATTACGATGATACTGCATGCAGAGAGCATTACAGGGATATGCGGATCAAAAAAGTTTTCTGAGTATTATAATTATTTATTTATCGTTAACTGCCAGTAATCGTCTTCAGAATTCCTGGTGTAATTTGTAAACCCAAACATATATAATGAATTCCCTGTGGATATCCCGCAATTGATGGAAGAGCTGGTTGAGGGATCACCAAAGGTATAGGAATTAATCAGATCACCGCTGGTCCTGTTGATCCGGCAGAGCAATCCGTTCGAAAATTCCTTCCCGGTGGATGAATAATAAACCCCGGAATGAGATCCTACCACAAAGATGTTTCCGTTGGGTACGTTTTCAAAAAAAATCCCATTCAGGAAGTCGCCATAATTTGACAGGTTGATGTTTGTTTTCCATGCAATCGCCCCGGTTGACAGATCCAGCCTCAGTACCAGTCCTGCACTCCATTTGCCTCCGTTGTCGGGAGCCGGAGTATCCCACGTTTCAACGTTCCCAGCCACATAAACCCCGGTTTCATCTGCAATCATGCTCTTCCTGTTATTGGTTTTGGTGGCCAATCCGTTTAGTGCAGCTACAATGGTATTCCAGTTAAAGGTATATACTGATGTATGGTGTTCAAGCCCGCTTTCGATTTCCTGTTTATAACTTAAAACTGTAAAATTATTCTGGTTGTTCATGATGAGGTAAAGATATCCGTTATTCCAGGCAACCGAGGAGAATCTGCTTCCGGGATAATCGGTGCGAACTATTTTCGACACATTATTGATAAAAAGTTTACCCTCCCCGGTTACTGTAAAAGTGCGTAAACAGGGAAATGATGTTCCGGCAGCGTTTGTTGCAAAACCAACTGCCTCAAAATACTGAGAATTGAATGTTGTTGGTGAAGGGATGGAATTTGCATTAACCGCTGTAAGAGAGAGTTGATATCCTGGTTCAGAAATGGTGTCTTCCACAATTAACACTCCATCGGCACTCCTTAACTGTACCCGGCATTCGTCGGAAACCCCATCTCCATCCTTATCAATTCCTCCCACCAGGACAAAACTCTTGTTTACCTGCGATGTACCGCTGAAGATTAATGGCTCACTCATGGCTTTGACCTGCATTCCCAGGGGAATGTTCCATATCTCAGATCCGTTCTGATTGATTTTCATAAACCTTCCTGTGTTTGAGGTACTGTTTGGAAGGCCACTGTACCCGATGCAGTAAAATGCGTCATCCAGTTGCTGAGCCTGGTGAATGGAGTTGATCAAACCACTTCCTCCCCAATTATTCTGGGATAAGATAAGGTCATTGTTTTTGGCCGGATTCGGATTTGCTGTCACAGGCGGAACCTCAGTATCCTTTTTACAGGAGACCATTCCCACGGTTAATGCGAAAAAAAGCAGCAGAGGGAGATTCTTCAACATTTTCATTTTCATATAGTTTAACAGATGAATGTGATCTGATCCTTTACTTGCTGAACCTTTTCAGTATGATCAGAATGGCGTATGCCAAAAATATGAAATAGATTCTGAACTGAAGAGGTAAATTTTGATGTCATCTGGTATTATAAATGACTCAGGTTTCGGGGTTAAAAAATTGGCATATTATGAAGAAAATACCACCCCTTCAGGGTTTATAGATAGACGCTACAAACCGATTATTCTACAATCATTTCAGCCCTTCGGGCTTTTGGTCGTTGGAATGTCATTCCCTGCTTCACGACAAAATCCCGAAGGGATGAGATGATTGAAGTAGTGAACCATATTGATTTGCAACAGAATCCCGAAGGGATGAAATGATTGTAGTAGTGAACCATATTGATTTGCAACAGAATCCCGAAGGGATGAAATGATTGTAGTAGTGAACCATATTGATTTGCAACAAAATCCCGAAGGGATGATATGATTGGATTTTCTAATAGAAACCATTGAGAACTCTCATGAATAATAAATTATCATGACACTCGGTTAACTCCGAAACTTGAGTAAATGATAAAGTTTTGTGGTAAAACCAAAACTGATTCCGTAATGAAGTTAACACCCCTGCACCAGCATAAAAGAATGGTTTACATTTCTGAAATGGTTATAAATCAGAATGTTCTTTAGCTTTTCAGGATGGATGTGGTTTAAATGCAAAATGTCCGGATAAACCTGTTTCTTCAGGATGTTGGCTGCAACATACAGCCCGAAACCGGTTGCGGTGTGATATTCGCCGCATAGGTGTTTGTACCAGGCCTGTGCTTTTCCGGGGAAAAACCGGCTGGCAAATTCGGTATAGGTGGGATCGTGTTCGCAATCGCCATTCAGGCCAAGGATAATCAGGTCGATATCCTGTAATGAAAGCCCGTGTTTTCCCAGAAATCCCTGTAGAAATGAATCAGGATGGAAGGATTCATTGAGGTTGTAACAGGTGGCAACATCTTTCAGTTCCGCGTAAGCGAATGGAACTGGTTCGGCGCCTAATACGAAAAATGCCGCGCCTTCGCCCGCCAGGGCTCCAGGGGTTTTATGATCCAGCAATGAAAGATTGTTTACCGGCTCCATCTTCCAGTGTCCGACACGTCTGGTAATCTGAAGGTGGTTCATGGTCATCTCATCGATGGCCCCCACCAGCACATTGGCAGCAATTTGCTCCTCCATTTGCATCAGCCCGTCGATCAGTCCGCTTTCAAACGAGAAAGTGCGATGTACATAAGTTGAGTTGTAATTGTGGCATTTCAACTGAATGGCCACCTGCGAACTTATGGTGTTGTAGGTTGATTGAATGAATGGTGTCGGGTTCAGGAATTTCTCCTCTTTGGTCAGTTCTCCCAGAATTTTTTCAGTATCCTCCACGCTTCCAAGTCCGGTGCCGGTAATAATGGCATCAGGTATCGTGCAGCCTGCGTCCGCCATGCTCATTTTGGCCGAAGCAATGCCCATCTTGATCAGCCGGCTCATCCTCCGTGACTGGATCGGATCGATATAGGTCCTGTAAGCCGGTTCAATACACCGCAGATAATCCGACGAATATTCCACAGGCTCTAACAGAAAATCATCTGTTTCTGCAGTCCTTTGTGGTGAAATTAACCCTATTCCATTTATGTATGCCATGGTTTTATGTGATGATGTGATGATGTGCAAATTTGAAAATTTGAAAATTGAGGGCACTCCGATAAGTCTGCTAACAAATAATATAACCGCAGAGGGCCGCAGAGTTTTTTCGCAGAGTTTCGCAAAGTTATAATTATCTGCGAGTTATCTCTGCGGCCCTTTGCGGTTTCTTTGTGTTCTTTGCGGT
>CAIQUS010000205.1 GCA_903875045.1 uncultured Bacteroidales bacterium | reverse complement strand
CCAGTTCAAGTCTTTCAACGGTGCTGAGTCTTTTGCAATCCTGCGATCGATTATTGACACTGCGATTAAAAATAATCTGAATCCTTTGCATTCTCTCTCCCAAATTAATGCCCTACATTTGTAGGGGGTGAATAGTTACGATTCATTTATATTTTAAAAAAATGAAAACTTCAATCATATTTTTGACCTTTATTTTTTTAAGCACCCTTTCCAGCCTCGCCCAGGTAGCCATTACCACCGATGGCAGCGCACCGGGGACCTCGGCCATGCTTGATGTCAAGTCGACCACGAAGGGAGTCCTTGTACCGCGCATGACTGCAGCACAACGCGGGCTGATTGCCAGTCCGGTGGCAGGGTTACTGGTTTACCAGACCGATGTACCCAAGGGCTATTACGTCTACAATGGCACCATCTGGAAACAGATGATCGATGCGGCATCAGTTGCAGCCAATCCTCCTGCGAACGACCTGCTGACATTCGACGGCACCAACTGGGTGGCGAAAAACCTGATCCTAGGTTCAACGGGCAGCGGTGCAGCCATTAACAATATGCAGCCCTACCTCGGCCTGAACTATTGTATCTGTTTGTATGGCATTTATCCTTCAAGGGTAAGGAAGCTACTTTTGATAATCAGGCACATATCTCTGAAAAGCCTTTAAACAGTGAATAGTTGTTCATAATTGTTACATAGTGTTACAGCCTGTTTATAACTTTTACTGACAAGTTTGTCAGTTATATTGACAGTTCCGTATCTTTGTACTGACAAATTAATCGCACTCAGATATGGCTTCAATAACCTTCTATCCAGACAAGGAAAAGAATGGAGAATCTCTTTTACTTCTTTCCTTTACTTTTAATCATGAGCGTTTGAGACTTTCGACCGGATTGCATGTTCCCAAAGACGACTGGGATCAGGAAGCTCAGAAGGCAAAACCGGCAAAGGACTATCCTGAGGTCAATAAACGCCTTCGAGAAACTGTCAACTTTTTTCTTGATAAATACGATGAACTTTTCGCCAAAGGAATTAACCTGACAAAGCAAGAAGTTAAAGCCAAATCTGATGAAATAGTTGAAGCATTTAAAGTATTTACCGGCAGGAAAAAAGCTATTGAAGCTGGCAGAATTTCACTTTTATCTTTTATCGCCATCTTTCAGTCCAGATATAAAAGCAAAATAACCTCTGGCCATTTATCACAATACAGCGGTCTTAAAAAACATTTGGAAAACTTTCAGACTAAAAAAGAATTCCCGGTCGATTTTGACACAATCGGAAAGGAATTTTATATCAGGTTCACAGACTATTTGAAGGAACTCGGATTAAAGCCGAATACAATAGGCGCTGATATCAGCAAAATAAAACGCTTAATGAATGAAGCCAATGAGGACAAATTGACCACGAACCAGGATTATAAAAAAAGGGATTTCAAAATAATTCATGTGGATGTGGATACAATCTACCTGAATGAAAATGAAATCAAGGCACTCTATGAAATGAATATTGAAAGTCCGTCAAAAAGAAAGGCCCGGGACATTTTTGTACTCAATTGCTATACCGGACTTCGGCATTCTGACTGGTCGAAAGTTTCTTCGGAGTGTATCCACGAAGGAAATTTGTACATCCGGACACAAAAAACAGACGAACCTGTCATCATACCGATTAAACCATTGGTAATGGAAATTCTTCAGCGCTACGGAACACTTCAGATTCCCATTAACAATAAATTTAACGATTCTCTTCGATGGATCGGTGAAAAAGCGGCAGAACAGAAAATAGGCACAGGAAACCCTAAGAAGTGGTTACAAATAAGGACTCATACTGCACGCAGATCATTTGCCACCAATGCTTATCTTGCCGGTATACCTATGCGGGATATTATGCAAATAACAGGACATAGAACCACAGAATCATTTTTGAAATACATTCGGGTCACAAAATTGGAAACTGCCATGAAACTCAAAGATCACCCCTTCTTTAGTTAAGAAATCTGGTGAAATAACGATCACCTGGTAACACAGGTGATCGTTATCGATAACAAACCAAGTATCTCCGCATCAACCGCAGCAGGTGGCTCTGTTTCACCAGGGGGAACTGCTGGCTCCTCTTCTTTAGGTGTAACCACCGGATCGCCTTCAGCAGGAACAATAATTATAGCATCCCTTTGAATAATCCCAAGATAAAGCCAGTAGTCAGCCGGGAGATATGAATTTGCAAAAGCAGTCGTTTCTGTTCCTGCAAAGACTGCCTGAATAGGCCTGTCGGTCAATGAAAAGCCTGGGTCATTTACTGACTGTCGGCACTCAACAAT
>CAIQUS010000204.1 GCA_903875045.1 uncultured Bacteroidales bacterium | reverse complement strand
CCAGATCTTGGCGCAAGTCCATGGAGAAGCATCAAGTACAGGGCTGGTAAGAGCCTGTGAGTAGTTTGCAATGGCAGGTGACCAGGTGAAATCAGCACTTGGTGCGGCATTACCGATACCGGTATTTACGCTCCAGTGTCCTGTTGAGGCCCAGCTGTTGAATGCAAAGTTACCGGCATCCCATGGTTCGTAGAATGGCAACGGACGACCGCAAACCAAAGTTACAGTCTTCTCACCGGCTGTGTTGGTTAATGATTCACCAAACTGGCCTGGGAATCCGTAGGTGGTCAGGTCATACTTGGCCTTCACATCATACTTGTAGGTTCCCGGGAAGAGACCGTAATCATAATAGGAAATGGAATCAGGATGCGGGTTGTAGTGGATAAAGTTGCCACCACGGTAGATGTTGTAACCAACCAAACCTGCTGGTGTGCCGCCGCCACCGCCGCCGCCGCCAGTCCAGTCACCGATTTCGGTTGCCCAGATCCAGCTTACAGGAGTAGCCTGGTTCAGACCAATAAGAGCCAGTTTGGTACCGGCCTGTCCTACGCCTAAACCGCCGGCAGGACCGTTTACACTGCCACTTGCATTGCTGTGCGTAATACCAGTGTTGGTACAGGTTGTTCCGGTGATTTTGTATTTATGGAACTCATCACCTGTTCCGGCTGAACCCTGGCTGTGAATCCAGAGGTACGGACCACCTGCAGTCTGGTTTTCCCATGCGGAACCATACGCATTTACAACGGCAGGACCAGTTGCAATGGTTGCACCTGTAGTAGCATTAACAAGGAACAGATCCGTCCATCCGCCCACCCAGAGACCGTTGTTGGTCACATCGTAAGCAATATGACGAACTGAAGCTACAGAAGTAGGAATGGTTGCGACCAAAGTCTTGGCAACAAAGTCCATCTTGTAGATTGAAGAAGCGTTTGCTCCGCCATAGAAGAATTGTGTTCCGTCGTAAGCAAGGTCACGAATAGCTGAAACACCGGGAATGCTGAATGATTCAATCAGGGCGCCGGTAGTAGCCTGGTACTTGAAGAACCAGGGTGGTCCAACGCTCCATGAAGTTGAATAAATGAAATCACCGGCGATTTCAACACCAGCCTGTCCGTTTCCGGAACCGGCCCAACCGTAAAGAACATCCCACAGAGCATCGGTATTGTCATTGTTCACCGTGCTTGGATTTTCTGCAAACATATACGGAGAGAAGTCGGCGTTGGTATTCGGGAACTCAGTGCGCATGCCGAGGATCTGAGGAGCATCGCCCATGGTAACCGGTTTCTTCCAGGTTAAGTAAGCGTTACATTCAATCGGAGTTACAGAAAGTTCACGTGCAGGATAGAGGAAGTGTGAAGTAAAGGTCACACAGATCTGCGGGCTGTAACCACTTCCGTAAACTGCCTTAACACAAGCCTGGTAGGGTTGTCCGTAAACAACCTGGTTCGGCGGAATGTTGTAAGTAGTATCAGGGGTGAAAGCGCTGAGAACGTTGTTCAGATAGAAGTTGTAACCAATAACGCAAGGATTCGGTCCGGTTGTTCCGTCGGTGCTGACAACTTTTACATTGTCAATGTACCATCCGTCGATATCAACTGAATTGACGCCGAAGGTGTGGAAACGAACTTTAAATGCTGCGTTATGGGTCTGTGAACTGATATCCAGTGTTTCTGATGTCCATGGAATATTGGCACCGCTTGAATTGTCGTAGGTTTTGAGAACGCTCCATGTGGTTCCGTTCCAAAGTTCAACTGCGAGTGAATTCAGGTTGGTTGTTCCATAGTTATCAAGGAAGATGTCATATTTCAGTTTCATCTGCGGGGCGTGAAGACCTGCAAGTGATTTACTGGTCAGGTACTGATCGTAGTTATTTACGGTCGGTGTCCAGTTAAAGAAAGCAGACGGAGCCGGGTTACCAACTGCGGCGGAAACGCCCCAGTTTGTACCACCGGAAACAACCCACTGGTTTGTTGCGAGACCGGTTGCAAATGCTTCATCAAGCTGATAAACCATAGCTCTCGGAGGACTCCAGGTAGCTTTCAGGCTCTGGTCGTTCACTGCGAGGTTTGAAGGAGGTACAGCATCCTGGAGCAGCATCACGTTGAATGAAGCGTCACCGGTAACGTTGATCGTTTGGGTGTAAACAGGATAGGTAAAGCGGATAACTGACATTACATAGCTGCCTTTCCATACACCTGTGAAATGAACACAGCCGGACGTATCGGTTGTTTTTGTATAGTTTGTATCAGCATAGTTGGCGTTTACAAGTTTAACAATGGTACCTGCCTTTGGATTTGCAGCACATGTTAAAGAAATACAAACGTTTACATTGGCAGTCCAGCACTTTCCAATTACATTGGAGAATGTCGGAGCTGACGGACGCTGTCCCGGAGGTGAATAAATTGCTTTAACAGCCCAACGGTAAGGTGCGCATGGCAGGGTTGGCCAGCCATTGTCAACAGTGGTGTTAACGTTACCTGTCCAGATGGAGGTCCAGAGTGCCTGGTTACCTTCCTGACCCTGGAGGAGGCGCCATACCTGGTAGCTCATAGAGCTTGTGGTGGCTTGTGTACCGCTGATTTTGAAAGGAACACCCTGGTTGTTTGTAGCATTGATTGGCACATAACCGCCAGAAAGACCAGTAAACAACAGGCCGTTTCCGGTTGTTGGTGTATTGTTGATTGTTACATACGGACACCATGGACCTGAAGCGATTGATCCTAAAGCGGAGAATTCAATCCAGTAGTTACCTGCAGGCAGGCTAAGACCAGCTGTATTCACCACAATCTTCATAATCGGTCGTTGGTTGTTACCGGTAACGCTTACACGGTAAATATTGCTGAATGATGTACTTGAAAGCCGGTTGGTGGAGGTGTCACCCCAAACAACGGTAGTACCTGGCTGACCGGGAATGCCATTCAGAATGCGGCAATAAGCAGCAGTGAATGAAGATGTAGTGGTTGATCCCGTCTGATAACCATAGAATTCAACAGATGTAACATTCCACGGATTGCCACTTACGCTGAAGTCGTCGGCAATGCGATAGTATACTGCATGGTTAATGTTTGAACCGTAACCTGTAAGCGGAGCCTGTAGCATGCTTTCATCTGCGCCACCAAAACCGGTTCCGGTGCTGGTGATCATGGATCCGTTATCATATAAAACAGCAGCAGGTGCATCCGT
The DNA here is from genome assembly GCA_903875045.1 of uncultured Bacteroidales bacterium. Lineage (GTDB taxonomy): Bacteria > Bacteroidota > Bacteroidia > Bacteroidales > FEN-979 > CAIVAT01. Next base: position 3,225 of record CAIQUS010000204.1, on the reverse strand, counting down.
TGGGATGACAGTGCCGGTGATGTTTGAACCTACACCTTCTTCAGTTGCAGGCTGCATGGCGGTAACAGGAGCAACAATCTGCGGAGCAGAGCTTGTGTTCTGCATGGTTGACCATTCAAAAGGCTCAGTGCGTGCAACACCTTCAAAACCTGTAACAGTAGCAACAGGAGATTCGTAGATGAGACCGTTTACAGCTGATGCTGTGATCTGTTCCTTGTTTGAAGTTGGATTGTCGCCAAGGATCGGACCACCAACACCCTGCATGATGGCGCGCATCATGAAGTTGCCGGCGGCAGGAACCCATGGGGCACCACCTGTAACGAATTTTGAATAGCTGCGGAGCTGGGTATTGGTTAAATCAACGCCAAGACCGGCAGCATGGGGAGGAATTCCACCCTGTTTCATCACCAGGTAGAAATCACCTGAGCTGATGGTAATAGGAGCTGCGAATGAGAAGTCGGCCCAACCGAATCCGGCAGGTGTAACTTCAACACTGTCAATAATTGTACCGGGAACGCCACCAGGACCGTCGGCTTTGAAAGCCATCATCTTGAATTTGGCGAGTGGCAGCGCGTTGGCAGGGTAATTTGATGCAATACCCAGGTTAACTTTACCGCCAAGCAGTTTTACAGGCCATCCCAGTGGGGTGAACTTCAGTGCATTGAGGTTATTGGCATTTGCCCAGATTGCAAAATTTTCCTGTGTACCATCGTCATAAATCATCTGGTACAATCCCTGGGGAACACCCCAGTTAAGGTTAACAGCAGTAGGGGTTGTCGGGTTGTTCAGAACAGCGGTGAATGGTCCCGGGGCAACAGCAGTGGGTAACAAAGCTGCATCCTGGGTGGCTGTTGTATTGGGAACAAGGGTAACGGTTCCCGTAAAGTTATCATATCCGGTTTTTCCGATCACGATAGGCTGTGCACCTGAAATTGAAAGCAGCGGACTAAGATAAGTTCCACCAGCAATGGTCAGGGTGGTTACAGCATTTGCGCCGGTACCAACCGTAACAAATGCACCGGTAAGAGGTGCTCCAGTAGAAGCATCGGTTACCATACCGCCGACCTTCGGGCCCGGTGACATAAGGATATCATAGTTTGTAATGGCACCACCCGTGATCGTCTGGGAAGGTGTAGTTTGAGAAATATAACCTGGAGCTGAACAGTTCGCTGTAACAGAACCTGCAGGAATATTATAAATAATGTACATGCCGTTGGCACGGGAAGTGTCTTTTGCTGAACCAATCTGAACAATAGCACCTGCAATCGGGGCAAGGGTGTTTACGTTCCTTACATATCCCATCAATACACCAGGGGTGATCGGGGGAACGCCTAAACGGATGTTCGGACGTGCTGATGGAGCATTGTTCGTTGCAGTAGTACATTCTGTCTGTAAGTCAGCATAGTGACCTGCCGTTTTTCCGGCAAGCGTTGTAGCGCGAACAGGAGAATAAGTTGTATAGCTGGTATTTGCATAGCAAATTTCAAAGATAACATTTGAAGTTCCATCCCATGCAAAAGGAGTGGTCAGCGTAATATTCTGCCAGCCAGTTCCGGGAACAGTATAAGCCGTGTTATAATAAGAGGTAAGACCGTTCACGTAACCTGATAAGGTAGTGAGAGCAGTAGCACCTGCCTTAATATTGAACCCGTTCATTACCTGGGTTGAGTTTGTGATGACTTCAAATCCAACGGATGAAATCGGGCCGGCTGAAGCACCGGCAGCGGTTAATTCAGCAGCTGTATAAAGCATCTGAGTTCTTCCACCCATCCAGTAAGTTGTATAAGGATAGTTTGATGAAACTGTTCCGGTTCCGATGGTTACAAAGGCAGGAGGTGCAGCAGGGCCACAGGTAACATGTACCAGGTCCATGGCGCAGTTATTGCCGTAAGCGGAGGTGAACAGGAAGGCAACATAAATAGTAGCCTGGTTGTTGGCACCTGCAGGAAGAACGACATTCTTGGTTTTCCATCCGGCTACAGCATTGTAGCGGTTGAAAGTACCAGCCGTTGTCCAGGTAGTACCGTTGGTTGACCACTGAACATCAACTTTGTCGGCGCTGGTTGCGTAACCCGGATCTTCATACCAGGCGAAATCAACCATGACAAAGGATTTGTTTGTGGTAGAGACTGCTGCGGTCCTCTTCAGACGAGTTGAGCCGCTGCTGATGTTATACGAATTGTACTGGACAAATTTCGTTCCATCATATGCAGCTGAAATCGTCGGAGCAGTACTGGTGGTCACAAAATTCACACCAAGGGTGGTTCCTGTAACCTGTTCCAGTGCCCATCCTGCCGGAGGAGTGGTTCCGCTTGCTGTCTCGAAACTCTCAGTCAGCAACATTGTCTGTTGCGCAAAACCAAAAGAAACGAAGACAAACATTGATACTACGAATAGCATCAGTGTTCTCAGCGTCAGAGTAACATTTTTCATAGTTTTGAATTTTAGGTTAATAATAATTGATTAGGTTAATGGAAAACTGATATAAATGGGATCAATAAACATATTGATATATATAGTGAAAAAGCAACAATGGAATATTCTATTACATTCATACCAAATTATAATGCACAGTATATAAACATGTGTGTCCAGGTACAAACAATTAGTAAAACACTAATTATCAACACTTAAACTCAAAACACTAATTCATCTACTATTGCAAAGATAAACACAAATTTTAATTTTTGTAATTATTCAGCATTTTTTTAGTGTGTTTTAGGAAAATTTCCAGGTTCTGTATTTCTTCCTGTTTTCGATCAATACAAAACCATGCCATCAACGTTAATACGTTGAATTAATAAAAAGGTTCCCTTCATTATCAGAGTAAGCGAAGACCAACTGCAACATTATGTCGGACACCATTAAATAAGGTGCTGGAACGACAAGACCGGATAACGCAAAAATCTCCAATATAAAGATGTTGATGGCAACTCAAACCTTCCAGGTTTTGAAACCTGGAAGGTTTAACGGCTGCCCGTAAAAGGAAAGGGCCGGCCAATGGCCAGCCCTTTCCGGGATCGTACGGACAACCCGAAAGCCATCCTTACTTAAATTTAGTGTGTCACCGTGATCTTAACCATACGCATGCCTTCGGTGGTGGAAACCTTTACGAAGTATACGCCTGATTTGAATCCAACAACATTCAGTTTGGCAGTTTTGGAGTCAACATTGCTGACCGTGTAAACTGTCTGACCTATGAAGTTCATTACATCAATGCCGGTG
>CAIQUS010000203.1 GCA_903875045.1 uncultured Bacteroidales bacterium | reverse complement strand
TCAGTGAAACGGAAATTGAAAACACGACTGCTTTTGAAAATGTAAATTCAAAAACCAAATGGATATTACTCAATTTGATAGTCGTCGAGGATATGCTATTTATGCAGGTAATGCTAATTTTGGAATAACAGATTATAGCAATATTCTGAATTCGAGCTGGGTCGAAGGTTTTTATTATGGAGTTTATAATATTTGTTCGGGGTATCTTACTTCCTGCAATATAGAATATACCGATTTTACTAACAACCTTCGAGGCGTATATTTGAATACCGGTTTTGCTAAGGCATCCATACTTCGCAACACATTTAAAACCAGGCAAGCAACTCAAATTTTACCCTCATCAGCTATTTACATCAACGGCTGCACCGGCTATAGCGTGCAAGAGAATGCCATTGAAGGGAATTTTGCCGGAGGGGCGTTAACTTACGAAACCGGAATCGTTATCAACAACTCCCTTGAAGCGCCTAACGAAATCTACAATAATACATTCATGAACCTGCAAAACGGCATTACCGCCCAGGATGACAACAGAGGGCTGGTGTGTAAGTGTAATGATTACGATAATGTGAAGTTCGACCAAAGTGCATTGGTTAGTGGTACACCCGGTAGCCTTGGAATAGCACCGATGCAAGGTGCTTCAGGCTCTGTAACCTCTCCTGCCGGAAATACATTCTCTCCACAGCATGCAACTTTGCAGATCCCTGAAAGTGATCTAAAAAATCAAGGGGCGGGATTTCAATATTTTCATCATGTTTTAAATACCACTTATAGGGTTATTCCTGAATATTATAGTTCCTCCATTGGACGTCAGAATACAGGATGGGGTTATGATAAATCAACCGCATGCCCATCCAGACTTAACGGAGGAGGTGGAGGAACTCCTATTGAATCTTCAGTAGAAAGACTAGTTCAGCAGCAAGTGCTTATTGATTCTCTCGAAACCGCGCTTGACGAGTTGGTTGATGGTGGCAATACGGAGGAAACGGCTGCCGATATCGTATTCAGCAATCCGAAGGAGGCATTGGACATTTATAACGATTTGTTATCGAAATCACCTTACCTGAGTGATACGGTTATGACTGAAGCTGTAACAAAGGAAGAAGTACTTTCAAATCCGCTTCTTCATGAAATTCTTGTTGCCAATCCGCAATCAGCCACCAATGAAGGGGTATTAGACCAGTTGGATAAGCGGGTTGACCCGATGCCTGAGGACTTGTATATCGAGATATTAGAGGGAGAAAACATTCTGGCTCCTCTTACAGCCGAAAAAGCCTCCATTGTTGCATTGAAAACTGACAATGCCACCTTGTACTACCTTTTAATGAACAGGTATTTATCCGACACATCACAATATGCCACTGATAGTCTGTTGTACCTGTTTGATGTTCAAAACACGGCTGAAGCAGCCTATTTGCAAGCATTTATCCAACTGAATAACGGAGATTTTGCAGCAATGAATTCCACATTATCCGGTATCTCTTCTGAATTTGACCTTAGCGATGAAGAACAACTGTTGCATGGTTATTACCAGGTGATAAGTATCCTATGCGAATTTTCTTGTTTGTAAATTTGTTAAATGGAAGAATATTTAAAATATCTTCTTCTGTAATTGTAAT
>CAIQUS010000202.1 GCA_903875045.1 uncultured Bacteroidales bacterium | reverse complement strand
CTGCAATTTCTTTCAACGTGGCCCGCTTGCTGTATTTGGCTTCTTCAATGCGGTTTCGGTATGTGGCGACTATTTTGCTAATGTCATCATCCCGAAGCATGTTCTGGGTTTTCACCTTTTCATAATGTTGGCTGGCATCAATAAAAAGGATGTCTTCGGGGTTTTCACGACATTTTTTAAACACGAGGATACAGGTTGGTATGCTGGTACCATAAAAGATGTTCGCTGGTAATCCGATCACTGTATCCAAATAATTCCGGTCTTCAATAAGATATTTACGTATTTGCTGCTCGGCTCCCCCACGAAACAAGGCTCCATGTGGCAAGACAATGGCCATGATCCCGTTTTCAGCAAGTTGAAAGATCATGTGTTGCACAAAGGCGAAATCAGCCTTGCTGGATGGCGCCAGTTTGCCATACTGGCTGAACCTGTCATCAGTCATAAACAGCGGACTGGCACTCCATTGTGCAGAAAATGGCGGATTGGCAACAACAGCTTCAAACTTTTTATCAATGTGCTGCGGATGTTCGAGTGTGTCTTCCTGTTTGATGTCGAATTGCCGGTAATGCACATCATGCAAAATCATGTTCATCCGGCAAAGATTGTATGTGGTACGGTTCAGTTCTTGTCCGTAAAAATTGTTCACTTCTGCCTCTTTGGAAATTCTCAACAACAGGGAACCTGATCCGGATGTGGGGTCATAGGCCGATTTCAATTTGGTTTTCCCGGTGGTGACAATTTTTGCAAGCACTTTGCTTACCCCTTGCGGTGTATAAAACTCACCGGCTTTCTTTCCGGCGCCACTGGCAAATTGACCAATCAGGTATTCGTATGCATCACCTAAAACATCGACAGCAGCATTTTCAAGCTGGAAATCAATGTTGTCCAGGTGAAATAAAACTTTCGAAATCAATTCATTTTTTGCTGATTCGGTTCTGCCAAGTTTGGTACTGGTAAGGTCAAGGTCTTCAAAAAGATTGTCGAAATCATCCTCACTGGCAGTGCCCATTGTGCTTTGCTCAATGTTGGTCAGGATTTTAGCCAGATCTTCGAGGATAAAGTTGTTTTCACCTTCCTTAGTGCTATTGCCGCGTTTCGCCACTTCACTGAACAGTTCGGAAGGTGTCAAAAAATAGCCAAGTTTTTCCAACGCTTCCTCTTTTATTGCTGCGATGTACTCTTTCCCCTGCTCTGTTTTTTCGCCAATCTCTTTATACTTCAGACCATCTTGTTTTAAGATAGAATCGGCATACCGGAACATCTTTTCCGAAAGGTATTTGTAGAAAATAAAACCCAGGATATAGTCGCGGAATTCATCGGCATTCATTTTGCCGCGAAGGGTGTTGGCAATGTTCCAGAGTTGTTGTTCCAGTTGTTTTTTTTGATCTTCTGACATTTAGGAATCGCTTATTTGTATTACGGTTCAAATATACATTTTTATGTTGGGATGGCGGGAATATGACTTTGCCTTTACGATCATTAAAAACGGGAGTTCCGCCCCCAAGGGTGGAACTCCCGAATCATCAGAAGTTGATCTTCTCTTCAGCTTCCGAAATGCTACCATCGAATGATGACTTAAGAAAATCAATCACCTTTTTAACTCCAGGGGTGAAGCTGGTGGTGAAGACATTCCCGTCTGAGTCATTCAGCCGCATAGAGCAGTTGAAATCGTTGGATGAAATCTGGAAACGTTCAAGTTCAGAGCGGGTTTGCACCAACTTGGCTCTTTTTTCGATGATGAGCTGGAGATTTTCAACTTTGAGGATCTTCTCCATGAGGGTTAATTCCGGTTTCACAACTGCGACCGGCTCCGGCTTAACTTCGACAATTGGTTCCGGGATAACTTCTGCGACTGGCTCGGGACCTTCATCCACTGCAGCTTCTTCGGCTGGTTCAGTCTGAAATGAAGAGAAACTTGGTCTGACAACCATGACCTGTCCTGGCTGTGATTTACCGTTTGTCGGCTTGAGAACTGATGATAATTTTGACATGTTTTGCACTCCTGCCCTGGAGATTTATTTAG
>CAIQUS010000201.1 GCA_903875045.1 uncultured Bacteroidales bacterium | reverse complement strand
TAAACTTCCTCATCAATGTTTCTCTTAATAATTGAACCGCGGCAGGCAAACTTTCACCAATTTACCAATTTACCATTTTACCATTTTACCATTTGCCCGCCGCAGTCCTATCCACTATTTATTATTCACAATTTTAATTGTCCTCACCATCTCATCGCTGCTTCCCGCCAGCTTTACCGTGAGGATATACATCCCCTGGCCCAGCATGGCTGCATCCAGTTTCAATGAATGGCTTCCCGACAGCTGATCTTCCTGAACCATGGTCTTCACCAGGCTGCCGAGCATGTCGCGGAGTTCAAGGGTTACCTTGCCATTGAACGGCAATGAGTAACTGATGGTGGTGAATCCCCTGAACGGGTTCGGATGGTTGCTCAGGGTCAGTACGCCTGCGGCGATCGGATCAGCTACGCCATTCGTAGATGCTTCCATTACATCGACACCGAGCAGGGCATTGCCAATAACCTCAAAGCGGTCGTCGGCCAGTTCATTCAGCGGATCGGCAGCCAGGGCGAGCCTGATTGATTTTCCCTCTGTGAATGCAGCGGTCGTTTTCAGTTTCAGGGTAAGGAGGTTGTCGGAGGCAGCGAGTTCTGCAGCTATCTGCGAGTTCCAGCCAATCCTGAGTTCATTGCCAAAGACGGCCCAGTCGAGTCTGCCTTCCGTGGTGTTCATGTCCACATCCTGCACTTCCACCAGGTCTGACGGCAGGTTCAGGATGAGCGATACGGCTCCTACACTTGAAGCATGCATAACCCTTACCGGGAGGTCAAACTCCTGGTTTGCGTTTGCCTTCACGGATGTTCCGTAAACCATGTTCAGGGTGGTGCTGGCTGATTTCGTCAACCCCGGTGTGAAACTGCGGTTGAAGTCGCCGGCACACAATCCGTACATGTTTGCAGTCACATTTCCACCGGTCGTTACAATGATGGATGGGTAGGATGCTGTCGGAGGCACCGTTTGTGAGCTGATGGTTTCACCAACTCTCCAGAATGACCAGGCTCCTCCCTTATCAAAAGCGGTTCCATTTACAAAATGCTGCTGGATGAGCAAAGCATCAGTACTCTGGATATAAAAGGTCTCCCCTGTTACATCGCCTGCATAGAACCTGACCTTCTCAATGGAATAAGGTACCACACCCCAGTAATTCACCTGGGCTGCATCGGTAGTATTCACGCTGCCGTCGGTGACCATGGTGGAAGTGACCCTTACTTCATAGGTACCCGGACACAAACCTGTAAACTGATAGGTTCCGGAGCTGGCACTGTAATCAGAGCCAACCTGGGTCACACCCTGGTACAATTCAACTGTAATCGCTTTCCCTGAAGGAGGTACCAGCGGCGTATTTGCCAGGTTGTAGTAAGTGAAGGCGCCGGAGATGGTGCGGAGGGCATCAATCGTCAACGTTCCATTTACAAAGCTGATCGCATAGTTGGTTGATGTATACCCGCCCGGTGTGATCGTGTATGCACCGGCAGCAGTGGCAAGAATTGCAGTACCGCTGTAACCCAGGGTTCCGCCAAGGTCGGTATCGTCTTCCCCGGAAATAAAGCCAACATAGGTTACGGTATAACCACCACTGTAAACTGCACCGTCGTAGCATTTTGTTTTGTTGACGGCGGTGATGGTGAGGGCTTTGGTGGTGATGTTACCGGAGAGTGTGGGCTGGGTAAGGCTGTAGTTACTGATACCACCACCGGTGATGGAGAATCCGGTAACGGTAACTGTAATTCCATTGGCTACATTTGGAGAAGCAAATGTACCAACCGGAGTACCGGTTAACGAAACTTCATCACTGTTAACCACACCCTGGAGTACAGGGGTACCTGTAAGAGTTGAAGTTGTTCCACCGTCGTAGGTTTTACTTGTAACGCTGAGGCCTGTAACCGTAAGTTGCTTTGCAGTAACGGTGCCATCATAGTGTTCATAGGTAACATCGTAGTTGCTTTCAACAAAGCCGTTGATACCAGTCACCAAAGATGGGGTAACCACATATGGCTGACCAACGGCGGTGTATGCTTGCTGGCCGGCTAAGTCTGGAGAAAGGGTACAACCGGTTACCTGTTCTGTTAAAACTTCATCGTTGCTGTGAGTGAAGTTTGTAATAGATGTTCCTGCAGATAATGCAGTTCCGTAAACTTTCGTGGGGCCGGTTGCGGTGACGGTGAGGGCTTTTTTGGTGATATTACCTAAAAGTGATGGTTGTGTCAGACTGTAATTGCCAATGCCGCCGCCCGTGATGGAATAACCAGTAACTGATACAACTATATCATCGGCTACATCCTTTGAAGCATAGGTGCCAACTGGCGTGCCCGTGAG
>CAIQUS010000200.1 GCA_903875045.1 uncultured Bacteroidales bacterium | reverse complement strand
CTTTTGCAATCCTGCGATCGATTATTGACACTGCGATTAAAAATAATCTGAATCCTTAGCATTCTCTCTCCCAAATTAATGCCCTACATTTGTAGGGGGTGAATAGTTACAAACAGCCAAGTCAAGGAAATATTGTAAAAAAAAACTTACTATATTTGACAACTGAAATTTCAATAGATGATAGCCATTTTACCATGGTCAAACCATAGTATGAATTGTAAATGCTTCTCCAATGCGTCAGGAAATTACCGCTGAAAACGAATACCACACGTTACCGGACACCAAACACATCCTCATCGACAGGATCACTTTCAATTCGCGGTATATTTTCACCATCATGTTCATGGAAAGTGTTTTCAGATCGGCCTTGCTGGCACGGAAAGGAGTTTATGATACCAGGCATTGGATTGATTCATCTCATGAGATATTTTCACATGTTGAACGATGTGGCGGACAAATCCATATCACAGGATTAGATAATTTCCGTAATACCCGGGGGCCTGTGCTATTCCTGAGCAACCACATGAGTACATTGGAGACCATGATCTTCCCGGGGATTATTCAACCTTTGAAAGATGTTACCTTTGTGGTAAAGGAAGAACTGGTAAAACATTGGGCTTTCAAAGATGTGATGCAGTCACGCAATCCGATTGTATTGAGCCGTTCAAATCCAAGGGAGGACTTCAGAGTTGTGATGGAACAGGGAATGGAACGGCTGAAAAATAATATATCCATCATTATTTTCCCGCAAAGCACGCGTACATTAGACTTTCAACCTTCCTCCTTCAACTCACTTGGCACAAAACTGGCATCAAAAGCCGGAGTTCAGGTAATCCCGGTTGCCATTAAAACCGATTTTTGGGGCCTTGGTAAATATCTGTCCTACCTGGGGCCGATTGATCGAAACAAAAAAGTTCACATTGCTTTCGGGGAACCCATCAATGTGACTGGAACTGGCAAGGAAGAGCATCAGCAGGTGGTTGAATTCATCCAATCGCACCTCGAAGTCTGGAAAGATAACAAATAACCCTGCCCTTGAAAAAAAATCCTGTTATTTACGAAATAAACACATGGGTGTGGCTCTATGAAATGGGCGAACAGATGCGGTTTCCCATCACACTGGCCAATGTTCCCGCCGAGAAATGGGATGAACTTGCCCATCTCAATATTGAAGCTGTTTGGTTGATGGGTGTTTGGGAACGAAGCCCACGCGGGATCGCTATATCAAACCTTCATGCCGGAAATCTTGCCGATTTTCGCCGGGCATTGCCTGATTTCAGTTTTGCAGATAATGTTGGATCCCCATATTGTGTGCGACGTTATACCGTCGATACCCAACTTGGAGGCGATGAAGGGTTGTTCATCGCCCGTCAGCAACTTGCCAAACGCGGCATCAAACTCATCCTTGATTTTGTCCCCAACCATCTGGCGCACGATCATCGCTGGGTAGAAGAATCGCCCGAATATTTTATCTCAGGGAATAAAGAAGATCTTCGTGATGATCCGGGGACTTATGTGCAAATTGGCGGAAATATTTTCGCCTGTGGAAAGGACCCTTTTTATCCTGCCTGGCAGGACGTGCTGCAGGTCAACGCTTTCCATCCCGGTTTACGTGAATCTGTGATCGAATCAGTAACCCGGATTTCCGGACAATGCGATGGCGTTCGGTGTGACATGGCCATGCTGATGATGAATGATATTTTTGAACGTACCTGGGGCAAAAGGGCTGGTTCGAAACCGTTGCTTGAGTATTGGGAAGAGCTGATCCCGGCAGTAAAACGGAGCAACCCGGAATTTATCTTTATTGCCGAAGCATACTGGGATATGGAATGGGCTCTTCAGCAGCAAGGGTTCGACTTCTGCTACGACAAACGGCTTTACGACCGGTTGGAACATTCCAGCCCTCAGGAGATCAGGCTTCATTTGCAGGCAGATTCCGGTTACCAGTCAAAAATGATCCGGTTTGTTGAAAATCATGATGAGCCGAGGCATGTTGTTGCTTTTCAGGCAGGTAAAAACAGGGCCGCCACTGTGATATCCTCCACCCTTCCGGGTGCAAAACTATACCATGAAGGGCAATTTGATGGCCGAAAGATAAAATTACCGGTGTTTCTGCGCAGACGCCAGCAGGAGCTTGTTGATTTCGAGCTGAGGGCATTTTGCCAGCGGTTGCTCCATGGAATCAACCATCCTGTATTTCATGATGGGTTATGGCACCTTTCTGAATGTGTTGGCTGGACTGATAACACAAGTTTTGAAAACCTGCTGGCCTGGTGCTGGTGTGATGGTGATGACCGTTTCCTGATTGTTGTTAACTATTCATCCATCAACGCTCAGGGGCGTATCAGATTTCCCGGCAATGATCTGCGAGGGCAAAACTGGCGGTTGAACGATGCATTGAGTGAGGTTACCTACGAGCGCAACGGCGATGAAATGCACGATGCCGGGTTGTATGTGGCACTGGGTCCCTGGGCCTCCCATTTCCTTCGGTTTTACCTGGTATAACCGGCAAAGTTTTACTACTTCTCACCGTCATCGGACTTTACAATTTTGTAATGTTTGCTTTCATTCGCCACCTTCCAGGCGGTCATAAAAACCAGTCTGGCCACTCGTGAGGCTTTGTCTGCATCCACCAATTCCGGATTATCCGTTACCCGATGGTAATCCTTATGCAATCCTGTGAAGAAAAAGAGCGAAGGTACTCCGTTTCTAAAGAAACTGACATGATCGCTGCCTCCACCCAAATGCCTGCTTTTACTTTCATTGAGGGTAAATCCGATTTCTTTATTTTGCTTTCTGACAACCTTTACGAGATCAGGGTTTTGCCGGGCACCAATCAATTTCAAAGAATCAGGGTTGTTGCGGCTGATCATATCGAGATTGAGCATGGCCACGGTTTTATCCAGCGGCCACATAGAATTATGCACATAGGTATCGCTTCCCAGAAGACCCTTTTCTTCACCGGCAAATGCAATAAAAATCACGCTGCGTTTTGGTGTTTCAACCATGGATGCAAAAGCTTTTGCCACCGCAAGTACACCACTGGTGCCTGAAGCATTGTCGTCGGCGCCATTGTAAATATAATCAGTATCTGCTTTGTGGTCTTTCTTATAACCAATGTGGTCGTAGTGCGCACCGATGATAACCGCCTCCTTTTTCAGAATCGGATCAGAGCCTTCCATCCATGCAATCACATTCCGTCCACCAACCGGTATGCTGATAAAGGAAACATTCATGGCGATTGTTTTTCCAGGAACCGGAAACGAGCCTGGCTGCATATTTTTTTCGATACGTTGCTGGATACTTTTAAGAGAGTCCACACTTCCAAACAATTCATTCACAACTGCTTCACCGACATGAACCATCGGGATGGCGAACCGGGGTTTATCGCAATAATCCATAGGTAAGGTTGCCTTTGGCATAATTTTCGACAACGATGGCCATGGGAATGCCTCAGGGGTAAGAGATGAAAATTGAAGAGGTCCGGAAATAACTAGCAGCCCCAGTGCTCCATGGTCCTGGGCCATTTTAAGTTTCTCCTTCAACAGCGAATAACGGGTAAGATCACTTCCCTTAAAAAACTGAGGGTTTGGGTCTGCCTGCCCTGGCTCCTTCCGCAACACAACCACGATCTTTCCCTTGACATCCATATCCTTATAATCATCATAATTGTATTCAGGCGCAGTAATGCCGTATCCGGCAAAAAGTATCTCCCCTTCTGCCGGCCGGCTTCCCGAATATTCATAAGGGATATAATCATCTTTGATTTTGAAATTTTCTGTCTCCACACCCTTCACCAGCGATAAAAAGCTATCCTTTCCAAGGTCGAAATAACAAAATGAGAGATCCTGAAACCAGGAGCCATTGAATTGTTGCAATCCGAACGATTTAAACTGCCGGGCAATATACTCTCCGGCTGCGTCAAGTCCTTCACTGGCGACAGCTCTGCCCTTCATCGAATCGGAGGCAAGATACCCGATGGTTTGTTTCATCAGGACGGGATTGATAACCGCCCTGGCGTGGTCGGCTACTGTGCGTTGGGCAAGGGTGGTGACAGAGATAGAAAGAAAAAAAAGTAAGGCGATGAATACAGTCCGGTGATCCGGGGGTAATTTTGAATTGCCCCGGCCTTCAGGCCGGGGATTGAGGTGGCTGAAGAGAACCCGGGCTTTAGCCCAAAAAATAAACATTGGATTTGTATTTATGTGTAAAATAATTTGGACTAAAGCCCGAAAATGGCAACATATTTTCTTATCCCCGGCCTTCAGGCCGGGGCAATTCATGAAATTATCCAATCTGCATGACTGGCAGCATGCGGGGTTTCTTCCACCTCCCCCGGGTGAAATCAGGGAATTTGAGTGTTTTACCACCTTTTGCGATAGAACGTTCACTAAGTACCCGCACCGCGCTCATCACCACTGCATCATACACATCCATATCGGGTTCTGTGCCTTTGAGCAGGGCGTTTACCAGCCGGTAATCTTCAATGTAGTCCATTCCGCCGTGACCAGCTCCTTTGCTGGCTGTTTCCAACTCTTCCCAGATCGGATGCTGGTATTTTTTCAGGTATTCATTGATCGGCTCCCATTGGTCGTTGGTTTTGCTGACACCTTCTATATAAATTTTCGGTTCCGGATATTTCCGCACAATTCCTTTTGTTCCCTGAACCAGGATATTCCGGCTGTAAGGTCGCGGCAGGCTTGTATCATGCGTAACCACAATGGTTTCCCCGTTCATGGTACTGATTAACGTCGTAACCACATCACTCAGGGTATATTTTTCACGGGCTTGCGGACTGTCAGGCCCGAATTTGTCAATAGCATAATCGTGCAGTCCACGGGTTTTGGAACCAAACGATACCATTGAATCGAAATAGTTTCCACGGTTGATGTCCATACACTGCATCACGGGGCCCAAACCATGCGTGGGATAGAGATCCCCGTTGTTGCGCATGGAGAAATCGCGGCGCCATACCCCCTCCCCTTCCATATCATGCTTTACGGCCCGCAAATCATGCAGGTAACCGCATTCAGCGTGCACTAATTCGCCAAACAAACCTTTTTTCACCATGTTGAGGATCATCATTTCTACTTTGTCGTAGTTGCAATTCTCCATCATGATACAATACTTTCCGGTCTTTTCTGAAGTTTCAACCAGTTCCCAGCACTCATCGAGCGTGATGGCAGCCGGAACCTCCGTTGCCACATGCTTTCCATTGTTCATGGCGGCCAGGCAGATGGGAACATGCCATTGCCATGGTGTTGCGGTGTATACAAGGTCAATGTCGTTCCGGGCACATAACCGCTGCCAGTCGAATTCATTTTTCGAATATCCTTCCGGTCTCTTAAAACCGGCCTTTTCAACCATATCCTGTGCCCGCTGAACCTTGCTCTCAACGATGTCGCACACAGCAACAATTTCAGCGCCTTCAACTTTCAGGAGGTTTTCGACATGCGATGTGCCCTGGAGGCCAACCCCCACATAGCCGATTCGAACTTTTTGCATCGGACTGCCCACAGGTGCAGGCGAAAAGTGGCTGTCGGGTCTGTCGGGCTGAATCGAAGCCATCAGGTCGTCGCTCACCGCAAGCCCGACTCCGGCAACTGCGATGGACTTAATAAAATCACGGCGGTTAAATTGCTTATTCATAGGAAACAGATTGAGAATATTTTTCAAAATTACGGAAAATACCTCAACCCTAGACCTGGTTAAGTTACACCAAAACAAAACAAGTGCTGACCATTGCAGGAAGGGAAACGACCGATTTTAACAAAACGGATTTTCCTTTTCCCTTTGTCTTTTGCCGACAGCCATATATGGCCGGTCAGCACCTCCCACATTGTCGGGAAGCACCGCAGGGTGGTTTGACACCTGCTCCTGATTGCCGATGCCGACAGGCCATGTTCAATTGTTTGTTTAATTTTGAGCCCACTCCGAAAAGTAGTTTTAGGTGAATCTACCCACCCCCAACCCCTCCCTGCCCGCAGGGAGGGGAGCACCTCTGCACAGGCAATATACTGTATTTCTTGCTGTTGGGTATGGTAGCACCACTCCCCTCCCTTTTAAAGGGAGGGGCCGGGGGTGGGTAGATTGACTGCGAACATTTTTTACAGACTTTTCGGAGTGGGCTCAATAAATTTGATTAAAAAAAATTCGACCGCTACGCGGTATGATGAAGAAAAAATAAGAAATAAAAAAATAAATTGACAAAGTGTCAAATGAAACAAATAAATTCCTAGTCTCTTACGCAGCGGGCGGAGAAGCCGAACGCCTTGTTGCCGTTGACCATGACGCTGGTCCCACTGAAGAAGCCCAGGAACCAGCCGGCGGCGGCATCGTTCTGCGTACTACTCCAGTAGTAGCCGTAAGAGCCGCGACTGCTCAGCGAACCATCGCTGTTGTACAGGTACCCGGCAGCATGGAGTTTTAAGGCTGAGCCGAAAGGGCCGTTCCAGTCTGTCCAACTGGCATCTACATTAGTCCATTCAGTTTTTGTCGGGATGCGCCAACCGGTACCAAGTTCAATTGTACATGGGTCTTTTGCTGCCTCCCAGGTTGCGCTTAAGTTGTCATTTGTTGCATCCCATGCAGCACTGGGGGTTCTGGCTGACCCATCATGTTTATACCCCTGTTTGCGGTTAAACTGGAAATACCAACCAGCAGAAGCCTCGGTAGCATCATCAACAGTTGTTGCCTGCTGACTTGCACCAAGGTTTCGGGTGATCCAGCACTTGGTAAGTTCGCCGGGTATGTTGGTAGCAGTACCATACGTTACTGTTTTGTCAACAGGGGCTACGCCACCGGAGGCTGAATGGTTAATGGTGAAGGCAGAACCGCAAACAACAGGACAACCGAAGGTTGTTTGGGTCAAAGTTGCAGGTGTTGAATTCCCACACGCACCATAAGCCCATATATATCTTGTATAAGGCGTGTTGCAGGTCATTCCGGTTTCAGCAATCAGCAAACCTGAGCCCAAGTCAATGGCATTGGCAAAATTGTTGGTCACACTCCACTTGTACCCGGTGGCTCCCGCTACTGCATTCCATTTCCATACGATCTGAGTTAGGCCCGGAACATGCGTGCCGGCAGTCGGTGGCTCAGGATTGAGCAATGTTGTTTGGGTCATGGTAAGCGCGACAGAGTGCCCACAGCCACCAATGGCCCAGGCATAGCTGGTGTAGGTAGTATTGCATGTCAGGCCGGTTTGTAGATAGGATGTAACATTGCCAATCGTAGAAGTGGCCGTTGCGTAATCATTGATGGTATTCCATTTATATCCGGTTGCATTGGGAACAGGAACCCAGTTCCAATTAATCGAAGTTGTAGTTGCAAGGTGCGTTGCTGACAAAGGTGGTACAGGATTCGTGGCAGTTGTCTTGGTCATGGTCAAAGGCGTTGAGTTCCCACACGTCCCAACTGCCCATGCGTAGCTTGTGTAGGCCGTATTGCACGTCAGGCCGGTTTCAGTATGGAATGTAGCATTCCCAAGAGTGGATGTGGCCGTTGTATAATCATTGGTGGTACTCCATTTATATCCGGTTGCACCAGGAACAGAATTCCAGTTCCATACAATCTGTGTTGTTGTAGCAACGTTCACCCCAGATGTGGGTGATTCCGGATCCTTGGCCGTTGTCTTGGTCATGGTCAAAGGCATTGAGTTTCCACAGGCCCCAATGGCCCAAGCGTAGCTGGTGTAGGCAGTAATGCAAGTCAGACCTGATTCCAGATGGGATGTATTTGGAGTAAATATGCCAGTTGAGAAATTATTGATGGTACTCCATTTATATCCGGTGGCATTGGGAAGAGGATTCCAGTGCCATATAATTTGGTTTAATGACGAAATATGGGTTCCTTCCACCAGGTTTCCGGGAGATACGGGCTTGGTTGACTCAGTCATGGTCAAAGCCTCTGAGTTTCCGCAGGAACTAATGGCCCAAGCGTAACTGGTGTAGGCAGTATTGCAAGTCAGGCCGGTTTCGGTGTAACTTGGAACTGTGAGCGTAGTAGCGGTTAAGAAATTATTGATGGTACTCCATTTGTATTCGATGGCATTAGCTACTGTATTCCAATTCCATTGTATTGAACTCGTATTGGAAATATTAGTTCCTGAACCTGGCGTTGCTGCCTGAACCATTGAAGTGATAGATGTTATTGTCGTTGGATTTGAAATACCACCGCAACCATTGTAAGCCCAAATGTACCTGGCGTATTGGGTGTTACACGAAAGGCCAGTTTCTGTATAGGTTGTGGCTGTATTCATTTCTTTCGCCGATGCGAGATCACTGGAAGTATTCCACTTATACCCCGCAGCACCGGAAACAGGATTCCAATTCCATATAATCTGTTCAGCTGATATGATATGTATTCCTGTTTGGGGGGGAAATGGATTTAAACACTGGATGCTTAGATTATACCATGAACCGGCAATAAATAATGACAAAGCCCCAAATGCATTTGTTCCACAATCGATGCAATAGATGATCAGGCCATCGGCAGGATTTACGATGTTATTCATTGCGGCATGTGTCATCCTTGGAGGAAGAAATCCTTTGTTGGCTGCTTTTACATCGAGCATCGCTGAACTATGCGGAGGTGAACCGTCTGTATTGATACCAACCTGGGCGAAAAGGGAAAAAGACGGGATAGTTAAAAAAAATCCCAGCACGACAAAAATTTTGTAAAGGTTTCTCATAGGATTGCGTTTTAAATTGGGAAGGGTAAAATTAAACCGAAATATCATATCAAATGCAAACCAACCTAATGTTTCCTCAATTATATTCTGAAAGGATCATGTTTAAGCCCACTTCGAAAATTAGTGTTGGGTAAATCTACCCACCCCCAACCCCTCCCTGCCCGCAGGGAGGGGAGTCCCTCTGCACCGGCAAAATGCTGCATATCTTACTGTTGGGACTAGTAGCTCCGCTCCCCTCCCTTTTCAAGGGAGGGGTCGGGGGTGGGTAGATTGGCTGCGAGCATTTTTTACAGACTTTTCGGAGTGGGCTCATGGTTGAAACACCGGAACCTCAGACAAGCCTGGAGAAGATACTCAAAGTTGAAAACCTCAAGTCTTCATTCGATGGTAGCATTTCAGAGGCTGAAGAGAAGATCAACTTCTGAATTTTTGGGAGTTCCACCCTTGGGGCGGAACTCCCGTTTTTTATGGTCGTAAATGGCAAAATGATTCAAAGTGATTGTATTGCCAGGGAAATTTAAATGTAATTGTATTTGAAGTAGAAATATTGGTTTAATTTTACTGGTTGCGTTTATTACTCATTTGCACATAATATTGCGAACCCCAAAACCATAAAGCAAATCATTATCAATGGAATTTTTATGACCATTCCCGAATACCTTGAAAACCTAAACCGCCGTTACCGAACCGGAATAAGCACTGAACATACCTATCGGGGAGATTTGCAAAGCCTGTTAGAAAGCATGGCTCATGATATTCAGGTAACCAATGAACCCTCGCGGGTGGCTTGCGGGGCGCCAGATTATATCCTCACCAGGAAGAATATTCCCATCGGGTATATCGAGGCAAAGGATATTGGGGTCGACTTGAAAGGGAAAATGCTCCAGGAACAATTAAATCGTTACCGGGCATCGTTGGAGAACCTGATTGTTACAGACTACCTGGAATTTCATCTCTATATTGACGGCGAGTTTAAAACATCCTTAAGAATTGCTGAAATCCATCATGGCCGGTTGGCCTCACTGCCAGGAAACTTCGCATCCTTTGAAAACCTGATCAAAGATTTTTGCGCTTATCCTGGGCAAACCATCAAAAGTCCCAAAAAGCTGGCCACCATGATGGCTGCAAAAGCCAAACTATTGGCAACTGTCATTGAAAATGCGCTGGCTGATATCAACCCGGATGAAGAACCATTATCCGTTCATGAAGCAAATAACACGCTGCGCGATCAACTCTCGGCTTTCAGGCAAATCCTCATTCATGATATCAACCCAAAGGAATTTGCAGATATCTATGCACAGACCATCGCCTATGGCATGTTTGCCGCCCGTTTGCACGACACTTCGCTCGACACTTTTTCCCGTCAGGAAGCGGCTGAGCTTATCCCGAAAACAAACCCATTTTTACGTAAGCTGTTTCAGTATGTTGCCGGTTATGATCTGGACAAAAGGATTGTGTGGATCGTTGATGGACTCGCCGACCTGTTTCGTGCCACCGATGTTTCCGCACTACTTAAAAACTTTGGAAATGCCACACAAACCCAGGACCCGATCATCCATTTTTACGAAACTTTCCTGGCCGAATATGATCCCAAACTGCGCAAAACCCGTGGTGTATGGTACACACCTCACCCGGTTGTAAATTTCATTGTTCGTGCCATTGACTATATTTTAAAAACTGAATTCGGTCTCGTGGATGGGCTGGCAGACAATTCAATGACAACCATTAAAGTAAATGTACCAGGCGTTAAAAATCCGGTGGAAAAGCAGGTACACCGGGTACAATTTCTTGATCCGGCCACCGGAACTGCGACATTTCTGGCTGAACTCATCAGACAGATTTACAGCAAATTCCTGGGACAGGAAGGCATCTGGAACGATTATGTGGAGAAGCACCTGATCCCCCGGCTGAATGGCTTTGAAATCCTGATGGCCTCCTATGCCATGGCACACCTGAAACTCGATCTGTTGTTGAGAGAAACCGGCTATATGCCTAAATATGAACAACGTTTCAGAATATATCTGACCAACAGCCTCGAAGAATACCATGCCGACACCGGAACTCTGTTTGCGAACTGGCTGAGTACCGAAGCCAACGAAGCCAACTATGTGAAGCGCGACACACCGGTGATGGTGGTACTTGGAAATCCTCCTTATTCGGTGAGCAGCAGCAACAAAGGAGAGTGGATCCAGTCGCTCATCGCTGAATATAAAACCGGATTGAATGAAAAGAAACTAAACCTCGACGACGATTACATTAAGTTTATCCGTTACGGTCAGTATTTCATTGAAAAGAACGGAGAAGGCATTCTGGCTTACATCTCCAACAACAGCTTCATTGATGGCATTACACACCGGCAAATGCGAAAGCATCTTCTTTCGACGTTTGATAAAGTGTATATCCTGGACCTTCATGGGAATGCAAAAAAAAAGGAGACTACGCCTGACGGAGGGAAAGATGAGAATGTATTCGATATCATGCAGGGGGTGAGCATCAATATTTTCATAAAAAAAAGAAAATGATATGGCAAAAGAACTGATCCAACAATCTGTTTTCGAAAAACTAAAACAGACTGATGAAACAGGAAATGAGTTTTGGTCTGCCAGAGAATTGGCTAAAATTCTGGATTATACCGATTACCGGAATTTCAAATCGGTAATTGATAAGGCAAAGGAAGCCTGTCAGAATAGCGGTTATGCAACCTCGGATTATTTCGTTGAATTCAACGAAATGATCGGGATTGGAAAAGGTGCTAAAAGACAAATAGATAACATAAGATTATCGAGATATGCCTGTTATTTAATTGTTCAAAATGCCGATCCTGCAAAAGAAGTTGTCGCCATTGGACAAACCTATTTTGCTGTCCAAACACGACTTCAGGAAATCAGCAAAATGCAGGAATACACCCGGCTAACTGATGAAAATGAAAAAAGATTGTTCCTTCGCAACGAACAGTCTAAGCAAAAGAGACTTCCCAAACCATGAAAAATCAACCGAAACCCGCCCAAGTCTTCCACTTCGACCTCTATGGCAAACGCGGGGAGAAATACGATTTCCTCACCAACGAAAGCCTTGACTCCATCCCATGGACGGAACTGGATTGCCCGGAACCTTACCATTTCTTTGTGCCGAAGGATTTTACCCGACAATCAGAATATTCAGGAGGGTTTTTAATAAACCAATTGTTTATAAATAGTAATTCTGGTATTCAAACTAAAAACGATGAGCTTACTATCCACCTTCGAAAAGAAAATTTAAAGTTGGTTGTTCGGGATTTTCAGGAATTGTCTGAATCTGAACTTGCGAATAAATACAGGCTGAAAGATACAAGTGGTTGGACAGTAAAAAAGGCAAAGGAGGATATCCTAAGGAATGAAGGTTGCCATTACCCGATCCTTTATCGGCCGTTTGACGTTAGGTATATTTATATGACAGAAAAATCTGGAGGATTTGTTGGCCGCCCCCGATTTGATACTATGAAACATATGGCAAAAGGAGATAATTTTGGGCTTATTACTGTCCGACAACAAAGTACTTTTGATTTTCAACATATCATTGTTGCAAATACTATTATTGAAAGTGGTGCAATTTCATTACAAACACAAGAATGGGGCTATATTTTTCCACTTTATCTCAATAATTCAACTACAGATTTACTTACAACAAAATGCAGGAATCCCAACCTCAGTCAGCAAATCGTCAGTCAGATCGCTGAAAAATCGGGCTTAAAGTTCACCAGTGAAAAGGATGATTCAGTCAGTTCAACATCCGGAAACCCCGGCACCTTTGCCCCGATCGATCTCCTCGATTACATCTATGCGGTATTGCACAGCCCAACCTACCGCGAGAAATACAAAGAGTTTCTGAAGATCGACTTTCCCAGGGTCCCCTACCCGAAGGATGCTGCAACATTCTGGCAACTGGTGGCGCTTGGTAGTGAGTTACGGCAAATCCATTTGCTGGAAAGCCCGGTGGTGAAAAATTATATCACACAATACCCGGTTGGGGGCAGCAATATGGTTGAGAAAGTGCGATTTGAAAACAGCAATGTTTTTATAAACGACACACAGTACTTTGCCAATGTGCCACAGGCTGCCTGGGGGTTCTACATTGGAGGCTACCAACCTGCTCAGAAATGGCTGAAAGACCGGAAAGATCGTGAACTTCAATTTGAGGACATCCAACATTATCAAAAAATCATTGTTGCGCTGTCAGAAACAGACAGGTTGATGAAAGAGATTGATAAAATTCCTGACTTCTGACGCTTTTCAATTTTAGTGCGTTGACATTTTTCAAGTAACTGAACTTCAATTATATAAAATTCATAATTGTGATTTTTACCGCACTAACGCCCATTTTAAGTACGAAATACAACCTACAAAGTACAAACGAAAGTGGGAAGTACAAAGTTTGAAGGACGAACAACGGCCAGCTAATCCCAAACTTTTTACTTCGACATTCGTACCTCTTACTTCGTCATTCGTACCTCGTGCTTCGTACTTCAAGTTGTTCCGCACTAAATGTCAGAAGTCCGGAAAGTATTGGGGAAAAGGTGGCACCACCACCGGTACGGTTAGGAAGTCTGGATTAATGTGGCAAAAGCGGGAAGACATAAGTCATAACATCAACAGTTGGCTAAAGCCAACTGCAATAGATGATCCGTTCGGCGAATCTATTGCAGTCAGCTTTATCGGATGTTGCTATTTTTTTCTGGGTTTGATCTCAATTCCCTGAACTTCGGCCATGGTCACGAAACCATCTTTATTGCCAAAATTATTCAGTACATAATTGATTACCGCAACAGCATCTTCTTTGGTATCTACCTGAGGAACCATCTCCTGGGTGTATTTTTTCCCATTCACAATCATTTCAATTTTTGAACCATTGAGTGTTTGGGCAACTGCTCTTACTTTATCGGCCAGAAGGTAATCAGCCTTGGATACAGGAGGGAATACATTATCGATGCCCAATCCGGTTACCTGATGACAAACGGTACACTTGGTTTTGTAAAGTTCTTCGCCACGTGGCATCATGGCCTGGATATCGGCTGGCAGATCAGCATAAGGTCCGGTCGCTTTAACAGCAGTTTGTTCGGCTGCAGGCTGACTGCCACCGCCACAGGAACTCATCATAAGGGTTATGGCAAATAAGGAAATCAGGATTAGGGAAGCTTTTTTCATAGGGTTTGGGTTTTAGTATTGGTTTTAGTTTGGGTTATATGTTTTGAAAAGGGTGGGCAAGTGGGCAAGTGGGCAAGTGGACAGGTGGGCGGGTGGGCAGATGAGCATGTGACGTTGGTTGCTGGTTAGTGCGGTGGCAGTTTGTTTTGATTTGCAAAATTATTGAAAAAATCCGGATTTTCAAGGGCAACATTCAGGTTTTTGAAGTTGTTCGGTGTCTGGATGATGCCGTGGTTCCATTTTAGGGCTGACATAAGGGATTCCAAGGTTCATGCCCCGGATTACAAATAAAACGCCTATGAGGATAATCAGAAACGGGAAGAACTGTTGAACACTCCTGCGAAATTTCAGATTGATTACATTTCCCAGCATTGACAGTGCGAGTAAAGCCGGAAGCGTACCCAGACCAAAAAACAACATATAAAGTGCGCCATTGGCCGGGCTTTCTGAAACCAGGGCACCTGCGAGGGCAATGTAAACCAATCCGCATGGTAACAATCCATTCAGAAGTCCGATGATCAAAGTTGACAGATAGGTACGAAACCCGAAAAAACGTCCGAAGTATTTCTTTAATCCTGAAAATAGCCTGTCAACTCCTCCGGTTAGTTTTGAACCATGGAAAAGCACCGGGAAAGCAACACTCAGGATCATGATTGCCCCAACCCCGATGGAAACCCATTGCTGGATTCCCCAGATGTGGATCCCAAACCCCATTGAGCCAAAGATGAGCCCCAGCAAAATATATGTTGAAACACGCCCCAGGTTATACAACAATCCGCTGAGCATTTTTGTGCCCCACGATTTTTGTTTCAACGGCAGTGAAAGGGCAATAGGGCCGCACATGCCCATGCAGTGAAAACTGCCTAATAAACCAATGATCAGGGGTTGCCAAAAATCCATCTCAGGGAATAAAAATGTCCTGTTCCAAAAAGAATTTTTTCCCCTCAGAGGCCCAATCAACCTTGACCACATAGCGGCCTTTTGCTAATTTGTTCAACGGGACCAGTTGTATCAGCGAAGTGTCGACTGAAACGGGTAACAATACATCAAGGTTTTCATCGGAAGGGCGGTAAATATCTATTTGCCCGGTTAGAATTTTTCCATGGAAATCAACAGGAAATTGCAGAACAAGGTTCGATTTGTCGAGTTTGACCGTGAGTGGTGATGTCAGGGCGCTGGCATTACGTATCTTATTAAGTTTCGCTTCATGCTGAAGTTCCTTCGGATAATAATCGGCCTCCACAAGATTCCATTTCTCATGTTGCGAATAAATGATAAAAGCAATGCATGTTCCAATAAAAAGAACAATTACAATAAAAATGCCGGTTCCCCAGTTCCACTTCATGATACCTTATTTATCCGGACCAACAAAAGTTGCCCGGGTTTGATCAAGTTTCTCACCGCCGGAGAAAATACCGATTTCGACCTCCGTTTTATTCCCGGAAAGCTTGGTTTTGTCAATCAGCAGAAAAAACACCACTTCACCCAGAGATTGCCTGGCAATCACAGGGGCATTGCCGATTACTTTGACTTCGCCTGATCCTGAAAGCAAACGGATTTCCAAAGGCAGATCATGATTGGTTTTGTTCACAACTTTGGCGCTGTAAAGATTGCTGATCATCCCGCTATCCTGCTCCTGGTAAAGCATTCCCGGCGAACGAAGCACCGTGGCTTCAACCGGATGACGTGAAATCAGGAAATAACCCAATGCAACAAACAAAATCGATAGAACAATGGTGTAGGCACCCGAGCGAATCGTATAATGCCATGGTTTCTTATCGGCGATCATCTTTTCCGAGGCATACCTTATGAGTCCGGGTTGAAACCCCGCCTTGCGCATCACTGCATTGCAGGCATCGATGCAACAGGCACAATTGATGCATTCCAGTTGTGTACCATTGCGGATGTCGATCCCCGTTGGACAAACTGCCACACAATGGCTGCAGTCGATGCAATCGCCTTTTTTGGTCTCGCTTCTGTTTTCGCTTTTACGGAGTACACCGCGCTCTTCCCCTCTGGAATAATCATAGGAGATCACAACAGTTTCACGGTCGAGCAACACACCCTGCAAACGTCCGTAGGGGCACACGATGGTACATACCTGTTCACGAAACCAGGAGAAGATAAAATAGAAAATAAACGAGAACACCGCCATGCCGGTTAATCCGGCAACATGATTTGCAGGGCTTTCAGTGACCAGTCTGATCCAGGCATCCGATCCCATGATGTACATCAGGAAATAGTTGCTGATGATGAAGGAGATCAGGTAAAATATGCCATGTTTCAACACCCGGCGAAAAATCTTCCCCGCATTCCATGGGGCTGCTTCCAATTCTTTCTGCTGGTGTGTATCCCCGTCAATCCAGTATTCAATGCGACGGAACAGCACCTCCATAAAAATCGTTTGGGGACATGCCCATCCGCACCAGATTCTCCCATACGTTACTGTAAAGAGAATGATGAAGACCATGATGGCGATCATCCCGATAAAAAAGAGGTTGAAATCCTGGGGCCAGAACTGTACGCCAAAGATGACGAAAGTGCGGTGGAGAAAATCAAACAACAACAACTGCTGACCGTTGACTTTGATGAAAGGGGCAGTAAAAAGGAATATCATCAGCATGATGCCGGTGATATTCCTTGCCATGGTCAGTGTCCCTTTTGGCTTCTTCGCAAAAACCCAAAGTCGTTTGCCGCTTTCATCGATGGTATATAGCCTGTCGCGAAAGCTGCCATTAGAATCGTCCTGGTTTTGCATATCACTTGCAAGGTTCGCCCTGCGGTGCTTTTGGATTTGGCGGTGTGGTACCTCTCAGTGTCATGACAAAACTGGCAACCTTTTTTATCTGGTCGCCGGAAAGTTGTGTTTTCCATGAGATCATTCCCTTTTCAGGAGCCCCCACCGTAATGATATTCAAAACATTGTAATAACTACAGCCATAAATGGCAAAGTTATCGGTCATATTGGGGCCGACAAGTCCCTGCCCACCTTCAAGATGACAAACTTTACACTGTTTGAGCCAGATCTCCTTGCCTGCATCGAGGCTGGCCTGATCGGTAAGTGCGATGGTATCGGCAGCAGATACCACACTGGACTGCCCGGCAGATGCTCCTGCCGTGGCCATCTCATTCTTCCATTCATCCTTCTGGGTTTTGATTACAAAGGGATATACCAGCGAACCAACGATGGTGATGATAAAGAGCCATACCCACCATTTAGGCAGATTGTTGTCTAATTCCCTGATGTTATCATATTCGTGATCCGACAACAGTTTATCACCGGTCAGCTCATCCTTTTCAACGGTTTTATTTGAATTCAATTCCATAGAAACTATTTTTAAATATCTTTAATTTCGTCTGATTCCTTTGAAAAATCGTCCAGGGGCATGCGGCTGAAATGATCGACATCTTTCTTTTTAAGGGAGAAAGTATGAAGCAACAGCATCAGGAAGAATACTGCAAAAATGATCATGGATATCATTCCATAACCTTCAATGCCCCCGACCGATTTGAAAATATCACGCAGCATAGACCGATTATTTCACCGGGTTTATGGCTGTTGGCTGGCCTGCCGCATGAACATCTTTACCAAGCCGTTGGAGATAAGCGATCATGGCTATGATCTCCTTTGTAGGCTCAACCTGGATGCCCTGGGCTTTCAGGTCATCGGCAATTCCCCTTGCCTGGGCCATGAGTTCATCGTTGGCGATTTGATCGTATCCCTGCGGATAAGGCACACCGAGAAATTGCATCACGCGGATCTTCTTTGCGGTGGTTGATAAATCAAGGTCATCGGTAATCAGCCATTTGTAAACCGGCATGATCGATTGTGCATTCAGCCGCTGAGGATTCTCCATGTGATTATAGTGCCATGAATTTGGCCGGTACTGACGGCCTCCGACAACGCCTTCCCGTGATAAATCAGGACCATTGCGTTTGGAACCCCATTGGAACGGATGGTCATATACATACTCTCCGGCTTTGGCATATTCGCCATAACGTTCAGTTTCAGACCTGAATGGACGAACCTGCTGGGAATGACAGGTATAACAGCCTTCACGTACATAAATATCCCGTCCCTGTAATTCCAGAGGCGTATAGGGCTTCACACTTGCGATGGTGGGGATGTTGCTGTTTATGAGATACAGAGGAACAATTTCAATCAGCCCCCCGATGAGTATTGCTACAAGTGCAAAAAGGGTGAACTGAACCGGACGGCGCTCGAGCCAGCGATGGATGCCTTCGCCGGATCCCCGTTTGCCCTGGACTTTTAACAGAGCAGGTGCTGAGGCCACCTCTTCCGGAAGGAATTTCCCGGCCTTGATGGTAAGGATAAGGTTGTAGATTCCAAGAACAATACCAACGATATATAAGCCACCTCCGATGGCGCGGGCAGCATACATGGGTTGCAGCTGGGTAACTGTTTCAAGGAAGTTCGGATATTTCAGGAACCCGTCGGCTGTAAATTCTTTCCACATGGAAGCCTGGGTAATAGCGCCCCAATATAATGGCACAGCATAAAAAATGATTCCGAGGGTACCGATCCAGAAATGCAGATTGGCAATCTTTTTTGAAAATAGTTGTGTTTGGAATATCCTGGGAATCAGGTAATAAAGAACGGCAAAGGTAAGAAAACCATTCCAGCCCAAGGCACCGATGTGTGCATGGCCTACTGTCCAGTCGGTAAAATGCGATATGGCATTCACCGTTTTGGTCGACATCATGGGACCTTCAAAAGTAGACATTCCATAAGCAGTAACAGCCACTACCATAAACTTCAGCACAGGGTCTTCACGTACACGGTCCCAGGCACCACGCAAGGTAAGCAATCCGTTAACCATCCCGCCCCAGGAAGGAGCAATGAGCATCACAGAGAACACGACACCCAGTGATTGCGCCCAATCAGGCAGGGCACTATATAAAAGATGGTGCGGTCCGGCCCAGATATAGAGAAAAATCAGTGCCCAGAAATGGACGATAGAGAGCCTGTACGAATAAATCGGACGGTTGGCGGCTTTGGGAAGGAAGTAGTACATCAATCCCAGGAATGGAGTGGTGAGAAAAAATGCCACAGCATTGTGCCCATACCACCATTGAACAAGTGCATCCTGTACGCCGGCATAGATGGGATAGCTTTTGAATAGTCCAACCGGGATGGCCAGGCTGTTGGTAACATGCAAAACGGTAATTGTTACAAATGTTGCAATGTAAAACCAAATGGCTACATAAATATGCTGTGTCCGGCGTTTGATGATCGTTCCGATCATATTCCAGCCAAAAACAAGCCAGATAACAGCCACAAGCAGGTCGATCGGCCATTCGAGTTCAGCATATTCTTTGCCGGTGGTGACCCCAAAAGCAAAGGAAAGTGCTGCAAACACAATGATCAGTTGCCAGCCCCAGAAGTTGATCTTGCTGAGCAGGTCATTGAACATCCTGGCTTTGCAAAGCCGTTGAAGAGAATAATAGATCCCTGTAAACATCCCGTTCCCGACAAAGGCAAAGATAACTGCATTGGTGTGGATCGGGCGGATGCGGCCAAAGGTCGTGTAAGGAATCCCGAAGGTAAGTGCCGGCCAGATAAATTGCAACGCCAGTAAAAGTCCGACAACCATGCCAATCACACCCCAGAAGAGGGTGGCGTAGGCAAAGTTTTTTACAATTTTGTTGTCATAGTAAAACGTCTGATTTTCCATATTTTATTGGTTTGGTGATTGTTCTTTTACCAGCCCGGCAGGTGGAACCTGTGGTTCCAGGGTTTCCCGGGGTTTGTCATCATCAAAAAGTATCCTGACCGATGAACTGTAGGTGTCATCATATTGTCCGCTTCTTACAGACCAGAAAAATGCAGCCAGGAAACCTCCCGCAAGTACTACACTAAAAGCTACAAGGACAAGAATGACACTCATATTGATTTTCTACGGCATCGATCAGTATTAATCCGACACTGTTGATCCTACCTGTTAGCAAAATAAAGATTAAAGTATCTCATTTCCAAAATAGGGAGAACAAAATATAGCTAATTTTGAATATTTATATTCAGTCTAAATTTAAGACTTCTTTTCAAACTTACTAAAACGGGCTGATATCAAAACAGATAGCGTAACAAACGCAACAATTGTTACGGAGCTGAGCGGCATGAGAATGGCAGAAACGACCGGCGACAAATTACCCGTAATGGCGAAACTTAATCCCACGACATTGTATAGAAACGAAAGTCCCATGCTGATAAAAACGATTCGCATACTCTTTCTGCTGAACCGAAGAAAATCGGGCAGGTAACGGAATTGCCCCGACTCCAGAATGGCATCACAGGCGGGTGAGAAATGGTAGATATCATCGGCAATGGAAATTCCGCAGTCACTTTCGCGCAAGGCGCCGGCATCATTCAGTCCATCCCCGATCATAAGCACCCTCTTACCTGCAGCTTTGAGCGCCCGGATATACTCAAGTTTATCTTTGGGTGACTTATTGAAATTCAAATGGTCCCTGGAGGGAAAAAAGGCAAGCAGGTTGGAAAGTTCCGCATCATTGTCGCCCGAAAGCAGGTGCAGCTCATAACGGGTTGCCAGTTCCGACAATACTTCTTTCATGCCATCACGGTAATGATTCATCATACCGATATACCCCAAAACCGAACCATCCATAGAGATAAAAGTCCTGCCGGAGGAGGAAGAAAGGGTAATGGTCCCTGTAACAAATTCCTCCGAACCGATCTTCAACCAATGACCATTAACATTACCTTCAATTCCTTTGGCTGGCAGCTCCTTAAAACCTTTAACCGGTAATGCTGTAAACCCCTGTAACTGGCGGAAGATCGCCACACTGGCCGGATGGGTTGAATGCCTCACAAGGGAGGAAATACAGTGCAACTGATCCATGGTTGCGACAAGCGAATTAAAATCAGCACCAAAACCATCGTTGCGTGTGATCGTCCCGGTTTTATCAAACACAATGGTGTCAATTTTTGATAAGGCCTCCACCACGCCGGTCCGTTTCAGGTAAAAGTTGTTCCTTCCGAAAACCCGCATGGCACCACCCAGCGAAAACGGGTAGGTCATGGCCAGTGCGCAAGGGCAAGCCACGATCAGGATCGCTGTGACCACCAGAAATGCCATGGAAGGATTGATAAACCACCAAGCGATCCCGGAAACTGTCGAAAGGACAAGGATCATTACCGTGAAATACCTGCTGATCACGTCCAGGATGGAGTCCCACCGGGTCTGTTTTTCCCCGCCTGTCATATCCTGATTCCACAACTCGGTGAGGCGGCTCTGGGCAACTTCACGTTCAACAAGAAGTTCAATGGAAGCACCCGCCTGGCGTCCGCCGGCAAATATGCGTTCCCCCTCCTTTTTCGTCACCGGAGCTGATTCTCCGCTGACGAAACTATAATCGATGGATCCATCCCCTTTGATCAGCAGTGCATCGGCCGGCACCAGCTCCTGATTTCTGACGAGGATACGCATGCCGGGTTTCAGATTTTTAATGGGAATTATCGACTCTGCACCAGTCTCAGATATCAAGGTAACTGCCACCGGAAAATAGGATCGGTAATCACGTTCAAAGGAGAGTGCCTGGTAAGTCAAGTCCTGGTACCATCGTCCGATCGACAGGAAAAATACAAGACCGGCCAGCGAATCCATAAAGCCGGGACCGGTACCGGAAATAATCTCCCAGACGCTTCGGAAAAACAGGACGAGAATCCCGATGGCAATGGGCACATCAATACTTACAAACCTCTTTTTCAACCACTTATAAGCCGAAATAATAAAAACTGAACCAGAATAAAAAGCCACGGGGATGCCAAAAAGGATGTTGAGCAATCCAAAATTCTGACGCAGCAGGTTTTCCACCGCATCATTCACACTGAGATAGCCGGGAAAACTGAAAAGCATGATGTTCCCGAAACAAAACCCGGCCACACCCAGCCGATAGTAAACCCCGCGATTGACTTTCCGTTTTGTCCCTTTTTCAAACGTATCCAGGGTAACTTGCGGAACGTAGTTGATAGAGGCCAGCAACTCTATCAATTGCCGGAGGGTTAGCTGCGAATCATGAAAGGTGATGATCACCTCTTTTTTAACAAAGTTCACCGAGGAGTGCATCACTCCGGGATGCAACCGCTGCAGGTTTTCGAGCAGCCAGATGCATGAACTGCAATGGATGGCAGGAATGAATAGTTTGACTTTGCTCACGCCATCTTCGGAAAATTCGAGCAATTCCCTTCTGATCTCCTCA
Source organism: uncultured Bacteroidales bacterium (assembly GCA_903875045.1). Classification (GTDB taxonomy): domain Bacteria; phylum Bacteroidota; class Bacteroidia; order Bacteroidales; family FEN-979; genus CAIVAT01. The sequence goes on along the minus strand of CAIQUS010000200.1, from coordinate 21,715 downwards.
TTGTCAAGATAGGCGTAACGGCTGCCGACTTCACCGTTTCCGGCTTTGAGACCGGGGTGTTCTTCATATTTGTAATAATCGGAGGCATTGCTCTGGCTCAAAATCTCATAAACCATTTTACAGCCGTTGCAGCAAAATAATTTTTCCTCGAGCTTTATAGGTACGGTACCACAATCTTCGCCACAATGGTAGCAGGCATTCAGCTTGTTTTTTGTATCCGGGTTAACAGTGGTGTTTTGCATTCGATACTTTTATAGGCGGCAAAATTAATTAAAACAGCATTGGTTTCCAGAATTGGTCGGCAATGCCATACGATATTTCGGTATATTTGCCTTCGTTAAAAATTAAACAAGCATGGTTGAACATGTAGAACTATCGTTGATTGACTGGTCGAGGGCCCAATTTGCGCTTACTGCCATTTACCACTGGATTTTTGTTCCCCTCACCCTCGGATTGGCCTTTATTGTGGCCATCATGGAGTCGGTTTATGTCAAAACCGGGAATCCCGAGTGGAAACAGGTCACTAAATTCTGGATGACCCTTTTCGGGATAAACTTTGCCATCGGGGTTGCCACCGGGATCATCCTCGAGTTTCAGTTTGGCACCAACTGGTCGAACTACTCCTGGTTTGTAGGCGACATTTTCGGCGCCCCCCTGGCCATTGAAGGGATCATGGCCTTCTTCCTCGAATCGACCTTTATCGCGGTGATGTTTTTCGGATGGAACAAGGTAAGTAAGAAATTCCACCTTGCGGCTTCATGGCTCACTGCCATCGGGGCCAACCTTTCTGCGTTATGGATTTTAGTCGCCAACGCATGGATGCAGTTTCCTGTGGGCATGCAATTTAATCCGGATACGGCACGCAACGAGATGGTTGATTTCTGGGCGATCCTTTTCTCTCCGGTTGCCGTGAATAAATTTCTGCATACAGTATCTTCGGGCTATGTAACTGCTGCAGTATTCGTGATCGGCATCAGTTCCTGGTTCCTGCTCAAACAGCGACATACTTTACTCGCCAAACGCAGTATCCTTATAGCCAGTATTTTCGGACTTGCCACATCTCTTTTCCTGGCTTTTACCGGTGATGGTTCTGCATACCAGGTTTCGCAAAAGCAGCCCATGAAACTGGCCGCCATGGAAGGTTTATACCAGGGAAAAGCGGGAGCGGGCCTGGTGGCCTTCGGTATTCTTGACCCTGCTAAAACCCAAGGCGATGGCAAAGATCCGTTCCTTTTCAAAGTTGAATTCCCGAAATTATTATCCTTTCTGGGATATCGAAATCCTGACGCTTTTGTTCCGGGGGTGGATAATCTAATTCAGGGAGGTTTTAAACCAGGGTTCGACCATATCAATCCGCTGGAGAAAGACCGGACTTTTTCGGTGGAAGAAAAGATCATCCGGGGTAAAAATGCTGTTTCAGCCCTGGCTTCTTACCGTCTCTCAAAAGCTGCCAAGGATACTGCCGGCATCAATCTCTCCCTGACAGCTTTAAAAGAAAATTTTCCATGGTTCGGTTATGCCTACCTCAACTCCCCGCAAAGTGTGATTCCCAATGTTCCGATCACCTTTTACAGTTTTCATCTGATGGTATACCTTGGAATGTATTTCATCCTGTTATTCACGGTAGTCCTTTATTTACTAAAAAAAGAGAAACTTGAAGACCATCGGTGGTTGTTATGGCTCGCCATCTTTACCATCCCATTTGTATACCTGGCTTCGGAAGCCGGATGGGTGGTTGCAGAGGTTGGCCGCCAGCCATGGGTCATCCAGGATCTGATGCCGGTGATGGCAGCCCTTTCAAAAGTCGATGCCAGTTCGGTTATGATCACATTCGCCCTGTTTGCAGCCATATTCACCGTATTGCTGATTGCCGAAGTGATGATCATGCTCAAACAAATTAAACTCGGACCAAAAGAGGGAGGGACCAAATAATGTTTGAAACCATGTCGATTGAAACCCTGCAGACATATTGGTGGCTCATCATCTCGCTCCTTGGCAGCCTCCTTGTATTCCTGATGTTTGTTCAGGGCGGGCAAACCCTGATTTACACCATTGGTAAAACCGAACCGGAACGTAAAATGCTTGTAAATGCACTTGGACGCAAGTGGGAATTTACCTTTACCACCCTTGTAACCTTCGGAGGTGCTTTTTTTGCCTCCTTCCCACTCTTCTATTCCACCAGTTTTGGCGGTGCCTATTGGGTTTGGATGGCGATCCTGTTCCCCTTCATCATTCAGGCGGTGGCTTATGAATTCCGCAGCAAGCCAGATAATTTTCTGGGGCACAAAACGTATGAATGGTTTCTGATCATCAATGGGTTGCTTGGAACAGTGCTGATCGGCATTGCTGTGGCAACATTTTTCACCGGATCGGCCTTTTCGGTCAATAAATCGGCGCTCACCAATCTTCTTGACCCGGCGATTTCCCGATGGCAGCATCCGGCACATGGCCTCGAAGCTGTGTTAAACTGGCGTAATGTTGCCCTCGGGCTGGCTGTGTTTTTTCTGTCGAGGGTACTGGGAATCCTCTATTTCATGAATACCATCGATAATGAACAGATCATCACCCGGTCGAAAAAGCAGTTGCTGATCAATACCGTCCCATTTCTGGTTTGTTTCGTGGTTTTCGTCCTTGCCATTCTAACAATGCCGGGGTTTGCCGTTCGCCCGCAGGATGGTTTTATTTTTGGCGAGCCATTCAAATATTTCCACAACCTCATTCAAATGCCCCTGGTACTGATGATGTTTGCAGCCGGGGTGGTGTTTGTGTTGCTCGGCGTGGCTTTGCCGCTGCTTGATCATGCCAGAAACGGATCTTCCGGTATCTGGTATGCAGGTGCGGGAACAATCCTTACTGTTTTTGCACTTTTCTGCATGGCAGGGCTGAACAACACGGCCTATTATCCGTCAACATTCAACATTCAACATTCATTGACCATCCGCAACAGTTCATCGAGCCATTATACACTCACTGCCATGAGTTATGTATCATTGCTCGTACCATTTGTATTTGCATATATATGGTATGCCTGGAAAGCGATCAACAGCAAAAAGATTGATGCTGCCGAGATGGAAGAAGGCGGGCACACCTACTGAAACAGGCACCGCTTTCTGCTATTTTCTGGTCAGGCCCTGCTCTCCTTTCTCTATTGCCTCAAGCCGCGATAACATTGCCTCCCGGTCTTTTCTCAGTTCCTCCACCTGCGATTGCAAGGCAGAGATCGTTTTCTGCTGTTCCTGCATTGCTTTGATCATAGGAGAGATCAACTGGTTGTAGGAAACGGTTTCAACCACCCCTTCTTTGTTGTAACTCACAAAATCAGGATTGATTTTTTCAACTTCCTCGGCGATAAGACCATATTGCTTCTTTTTGAGCACATCGGTTTTATATGTAAAATTCACCGGTCGGAGTTGAAACAACCAATCTGAACTTTCCATATCCAGGATGTCATCTTTGTAACGGGCAGATGAAGCGATGTAACCGATCTTACCTGTTACATCGGCATAAAGCGGTCTGTTGGTAACTCCTACAGTACCAGCATAAGCGCCATCGCAATATAACGAAGTAACATCTCCGTTTCCCAACTGAACCTGGTTATTTAAAGCAGCGAAGGCACCATACCCAATAACCGTAACATTGGTTAAATTTCCGGCACCGACGTTAACGTTGCATCCAAGGCCTGTGTTTTGAGAGCCAGTGGTATGATTAGCAAAACTACCAATACCAATTACGGTATTATTACATCCCGAGATGTTGTTAGCCAGGCTGGCTCGCCCGATTGCGGTATTCCCGTATCCAATCTCATTGGCATTGAATGCATAAGCGCCATAAACTGTATTGTAATTACCCGTTGTATTGGCAATGGAAGATTCGAACCCAATTGAGGTATTTTCATATCCTGTCGTATTTGCCCTTAATGCACCGGAACCAACGGCAACATTTTCATGGCCATTAATGAGGTTGGAAGGATTATTGCTGTACAGGGCCTCAAAACCAACCGCAACATTATTCAAATCGAGCATGCCGAGTTCTCCTGTTTGATTAAACAGTGCGCGATATCCAATGGCTACGCAATTGTTGGCAACGGTATTCTTATTTCCTGCCTGATGGCCTACAAAAACACTAAAATGTCCGGTAGTATTGGCATATCCTGTTTCACAACCGAGGAATGTATTACGGTCGGTGTTATTAAGGATACCGGCCTGATACCCCACAATGGTATTATATCCTGAAGCTGCAACAATGCTTCTGCCGGCACCATATCCGATTGCAATGTTCCCGACTGAGGTGGTAACCGACTTTAATGCTCCCTGGCCGATGGCAATATTCCTGTCACCGCTGGTGAGATTGTACAAGGTACTGTCGCCCAATGCTGAGTTATATTCGGCTCCCGCCAAGGTCAGATTACCGCAGTATTGCCCCATAAAATTGTTTGCATTTCCATAATTGTGGATGAAAGGGTTGGCGCCGGCATAAATAATACCAGCAGTAGAGGTCGTGGAAGGCAATCTCAGGTTCCCTGTCAATTCAAGTTGCTGATTGGGGGTGGCCGTTCCGATCCCAAGCCGTGAATTGGTATTGTCCCAAAAAAGACTGGCACTGGAACCGAGAGAGCTCGCACCGTTCCAGAAAGCAACCCTTGTGGCTGTTCCGGTACCGGTAACTGAACCAACCGAACTCCAGCTTAATACACCACTGCCATCAGAGGTGAGTACCTGCCCGGTGGTGCCGTCATCAACCGGCAGGGTATACGTTATATCCGCCGGTTGAGTGCCCCCCTGAAAAATAGTATGATTCACTGGCGAAGCACCCCCTTCAAGAATCCCGATCGTACCATCAACGGTAAGCTTTTGCCCGGGATTTGTGGTTCCGATACCAATCTTTTTTGCTGCAAGGTCTCCATAGAAAAAATCGGCGGCCCCAAGAACCAATTGGTTATGACCTGTGGCAGACGGGGCATCTATATCGTATCCGATAATAATATTATTGGCGCCAGAAGTAAGTGCATCTCCGGCCTGATAGCCAATGAGGATATTGTTTGAACCTGTTGTTAAAAATCGTCCCGCCTGGTAACCGAAAATACAATTTCTTGAATAGGAAAATAACGCACTTCCCTGGCCGGCATTATATCCCAGAATGGCATTGTAATAACCATTCGTGGGGCCGTAACCAGCACCCATTCCAACAGCCACATTTGCACTACCAGTTGAGTTGTACAGGAGGGCACCGGATCCGATGGCAGTATTATTTCCGCTGGTATTGAAATAAAGCGCAGAAAATCCTATTGCTGTGTTATGATCGCCTGTCAGGTTTTCAAAAAGCGCTTTACTCCCCATCGCAGTATTAAGATTTCCGGTTGTGGCCGATGATAAAGAAAGATTTCCAACTGCAGTATTCTGGGCACCTGTCGAAAGATCATGCAATGAAAGATAACCAACTCCCGTGTTGTAGCTGGCTTCATAACTGGTGGGACTGGTCATGGTAAAGTTTCCGGCCGATATACCGACAAAAGTATTCTTTCCGTCATTGCTCACTGGCTTATAGTCATGTACGAATGGCAAATCACCTTTAAAAATAACTCCGTTTACTCCGTTCGCATCAGCTGGTAGCCTTAGAGAACCTGTAATCTCAAGTTGCTGGTTGGGCGCTGTGGTACCAATACCAACCCGTCCTCCATTGGTAGCCGTAAAAAATGGTGTTCCGCGGTCAAGTATCTGAAAATCGCCTGTGTTGGAGAGATTGAATGCGGTATTTCCAGTTGCCATATTTGAGATGGTGAATGATTCCGAACCATCCTGGGTGATCGTTGTATTTTCAGTAAGGGGACCTCCCAACTTAATGGTATTGGTTGAACGGGTCAACCCATTCAGGAAGGTAAGCGGCGGCTCGGCAGAATTCCAGTAAAGCGTACCTGACGTGGTTGATGAAAGAACCTGTCCATCGGTGGTTGCAGCAAGTGAAGGAAGTGAGTAGGTAATATTGCCGAGTTGATGCTGAGCCTTGATAGCGGTGTAGTAGGGACTTACAGGACCCGGTTCATAAAACTGAAGTTCATCTGCGGATGGAGTAGTACTTGTCAGTGCAATATTTCCATCTTGCACTGTTAATTTGTTCCCCGGGATGCTTGTGCCGATTCCAAGCCTGCCATTGGTGTTATCCCAAAAAAGGTTATTGCTGCCACTCTGCGAGACGGAACCGGTCCAAAAAGTAACCTGACCGTTGCCCCCTGAACCAGAGGGCATAGAAGCCGTGCTTCGCATAATCTGTCCGTTAACATCAACTACCATATTGGTTGGTAAAACAGAGGTTGCGACGTATGCCCCCTTGCAAAATAAGGATGTTATATTGGAATTACCCAGTCGTACCTGATTACTGGCCGTTGCCCAGGCATTGTAGCCAAGTGCGGTTGTATTGTTGAGATCGGAGGATGTAACATTGGCACCGTTTCCCACTGCCGTGTTATAATAGCCTGTAAAATTATTATACAATGCACTTGCGCCAATTCCTGTATTGTTGCCTCCACTGGTATTTCTTGCGAGCGCCAGGAAACCGGCCGCCGTATTATCATTTCCTGTCTCATTGAGATTAAGCGCCTGGTGCCCAACGGCAATATTATTGGAACCTTCCGTATTCGTTTTTAAAGCATACACGCCCAGCGCAGTATTGCTTGATCCTGTTACATTTGCCTGAAATGACACATAACCCAATGCTGTGTTCCAGTTACCGGTCATGTTGTATAACCCCGACTGGAAACCGATGAAAGTATTCGAAGTACCGTTGTTAATTTTTCCGGCCTCATATCCGAAAAGTGTCAGCCCGCTGCTGCTGATGGTCCCTGCGCGATTGTTGTTGACCCGAAACATTAACCGGGCGGTATCGGTCGTTCCCAGAAAATGAATATCGGGGTTTACAGCTGAGTTACCCGTTAGTGACCATCCCTGTGAATCATCGAATAAAACTTTCCACCCTCCTGAACGAAAAAAGCAAAAAGCTCCAAGATCATTGTCATAAACTACCAATCCATCGGCAGCAACGCCTATGGCGATACGTTGAGCAGTTGTCATCCGGGGGATTAACATCCCTTTCGTAGTAGATTGAACATCCAGCATGGCTTTACCATCGGGCAGACTGCCATCGGTGGTTATTGCAACCTGGGCATCAAGCATTGATACGATCATCATGCAACTGATGATCAGAATGTAATACTTTTTCATGGTGTGATTTTTAGTGATAGATGTGTATGAAAATGAGTTTGCAGAGCATGTGATTCAACGAATGGTGATATACTGAAAAAGCAACAATGATTATATAATGGCTTTGTACGGAAGTGAAAGATAAAAAGTTGACCCTTTTCCCTTGACCGATTCAAACCTGATTTGGCCCCCCAGAAGTTCTATCATTTTTTTTGAAATGGACAGTCCGAGTCCGCTTCCTTCGTGACCACGGGTGTTGTTGAGGTTCTCCTGGGTAAAATGATCAAATATTTTTGAGTGTGAGGCTTCGTCGATGCCAGTACCTGTGTCCCTGACAAAAAATTCCAATTCGTTTTCTCTCCGTTCAGCACCAAAAACAACTTCGCCCTGCTTCGTAAATTTTATCGCATTATCGATCAGTTGCGATATCGCTTTTCGCAACATCCCTGCATCGGATTTAATTTGAAAATCATCATCCAGCCCCGACTGCTGCAAAATGAATGTAAGATGTCTGAATTCACTCAAGGGCCTGAATTCCTCCTGAAGTTCTGCCAGGAACAATCCTGGTGCAAATATACTTTCTTCAATTTCCAGATTCCCAGAAACAAGCAGCGCCATATCCACATAATTGGTGATGGTGGTTATTAGCCTGTCGCTGTTGGATTTCAAATGTGAAGAGTACACTTCTTTTTCCTCCTGTGAGAGTTCGGGTTCCGTAAGAACCTGTGACATACCAATGATTCCGCTGAGAGGGGTCCGGATTTCGTGCGAAATATTATTGAGAAAAGCTGTTTTCAGACGGTCGCTTGATTCGGCCTTCTCCTTGGCTGCTATTAAATCACAATTTATTTTTTCCAGTTCCATGGTCCTCTCCATGACTTTCTCCTCCAAACTGTGATTCTGGGCTTGCAATTGCTGATACAGATATCTGGCAAACAGCAGATTGCCAATACGTAAACCCACCTCCACCAAATCAAAAGGCTTGGCAAGAAAATCTTTGGCGCCATCAAATAACGCATGTTGTTTGGCTTCGCAAGTGATGTCGGCTGTAAGAACAAGGATCGGCAGGTATTCGTTGGTTCCAATCAACTCCTTTAATTGGGCCATCACATCGTACCCGGTAAAGTAAGGCATCATTAAGTCTAACAGGATTAAATCAGGTTTGAAGGATTGAAACAACTTTACAACAAGCCTTGAGTCAGTAGTATACTGAATGTTGGTATAACCCTGGATTTCAAGAAAGCCGGCAAGAATATCAATATTGACCTTCATATCATCCACGATGAGGATGTTTGCATTTTTAAACGTTGAATCGATCATCACAATTTCTTTTAGAACCTGTCAAATTATATTTTACTCAAATCAAACCGGGAGATAAAAACGAAATGTTGCCCCCATTCCCACCTCGCCATTGCCTGAACAACGACCTCCGTGGCGGGTAACAATGCTGTTAACAATTGCCAGTCCGATGCCAATGCCATTAAAATCGCCGGGTTTATGCAACCGTTTAAATACTGTGAATAGTTTTCCGGCGTATTTATTATCAAAACCGGCACCATTGTCTTTTACAAAAAAATCTATCTCCTCATCATTCCTGACACTTCCTATTTCGATGATTGCCTCCTCCTTTTTACCGGTATATTTAATGGCATTTGAAATGAGGTTGATCCAGACTTGCTTTAAAAGCTGTTCGTCTCCTTCACAATCATGTATTTGTCCAAGATGAAAGGTAATATTCCGGTTTTGCGTTTCAGGTTCAAGCAACTTTATAACCTGTTTAATCATCGCCATTGAATCGATGTGGGTTTTTCTCAACTCAGCAGAATTAAGTTTCGAAAAAGAAAGCAATGCATCAATCAGTTTTTCCATCTCTGACGCGCCTCCAACAATGACCTTTAAATAATGAATTTCATCTTCGGAGCGCTGATTGGTGTTCAAATCCATCAACAGATCAATATAGCCCTTTATATGTCTCAAAGGAGCCCTCAAATCATGTGAAACAGAATACGAAAAGGCTTCAAGCTCCTGATTTGCTCTTTTGAGCTGTGAAGTGCGTTGAATCACCCGTTGTTCCAGTTCTTCATTTAATTTTTCAAGCGAAATTGTCCTTTCCCTGACTTTTTCCTCTAAAACCTGATTCTGATTCTGCAGTGTTTGATACAAATGGCGTGCGAACAACAAGTTTTCAATGCGTAATCCCACTTCAATCAAATCAAATGGCTTTGCAAGAAAGTCCTTTGCCCCTGCGGATAAGGCCCGTTGCTTGGTTTCGACTGATATATCGGCAGTAAGTACCAAAACGGGCAAATATGCCTGGGGTGAAATCAATTCTTTCAACTGATCCAGCACCTCAAAGCCTGTGAGGTAAGGCATCATTAAATCGAGCAGGATCAAATCGGGGTGAAAAGTGTTAAACAAGTCAACTACCAAACGAGGATCCGTTGTGCTTTGAATATTTTTATAGCCTTGAAATTCAAGTAGTCCGGCAAGAACATCAATATTGGTTTCCTTATCATCTACAATAAGAATATTTGCATCGATAAACGTAGTATCCATCATTCCTTTGGTGGTTTTATTAATCCTGTGTCTTTATCCTTATCCCCAATCCACTTGTCAACAACCTGCAAAAACAGGTTAATGTCGAGTGGTTTGGTCAAATAATCCCTTGCCCCGGCATTCATCAGCTGTTTAATTTTGTCAGACATCGCATCGGCGCTGACAATGACGACCGGGATTGATCTTGTCTGATCGTTTGCCTGCAGATTCGCCAATACCTGTGTGCCTTTTATATCGGGCAAATCGAGATCGAGCAAAATCAGATCAGGCTTGTATTCAGTGGCAGATTTAATGGCATTTGATCCGAAAATTGATGTAATCAAATGAATCGCAGGACGGTGGCTGTTAATAATTTCATCGACTAATTCAATATTCAGTATATTATCTTCAATGTATAAAATGGTACCGGATTGTTCGTTTTCCGCAGTATCCTTTTCTAAGGTATCTGAGGATATTTTTTTTTGAATTTTCTTGTCAGCAGCAAGTGGAAGTTCAACCCAGAAAGTGCTGCCTTCCCCGTAAATACTCTCTACTCCGATGGTCCCACCCATTCCTTTCATCATCATTTTAACCATGGTAAGCCCGAGCCCGGTGCCTTCAGTTATCGTTTTTTCAGCACCTATCCTTTCGAAAGGGAGAAAAAGCTTCTCCATGTTTTCCGGTTTAATGCCGATACCTGTATCAATTATCAATACCCTGACCGAGGAAATACCATGAGTTTCCTTTTCGATCAACTCACATTTTATTTTAACTGATCCACCATCCCTGTTGTATTTCACAGCATTGATGATCAGATTGAGCAGTACTTGTTTAAAACGCTGCCTGTCGGCCAATACGAATAGTTCATTGGCCGGTGAATGCAACATCTGTGTGGTGATATTTCGTTTTACTGCTTCGGGTTGAACAACTTCAAGCATTTCGGAAATTGCCCCATGAATTTGGACAGGCTCGATCGACATGGCAAATTTTCCCGCTTCAATCCTCGAAATATCGAGTACTTCATTGATCAGAGTGAGCAAATGTTTTCCACTGTTCCAGATATGGTTGACACTTTTCCTGTGGGCCGGACTGAGACCGCTCATGTTCATCAACTGGGCGAAGCCAAGAATGGAATTCATGGGGGTGCGAAGTTCGTGACTCATACGGGAAAGAAATTCGCTTTTGGCGTGGTTTGCTTTTTCTGCCGCATCCCGGGCTTCTCTGATACTTTCTTCTGCCAGTTTGCGCTCAGTAATATCAATCAACGAGGTAACCCTGACATCTCTTCCTTTATAATACATCATCTTTCCGCATAACATACACGGAAATGTTGTACCGTCTTTTTTTAATGCAGTTACTTCGTATGGTTCCTCCATGCCCGAAAGCATATTTTTCATTACGATCGGACGGTCGGCAGGCACGATCCAATCTGTCCCGTACCGGCCAATCGCCTCTTCATCGGTATAGCCAAACACCTTTCGGGCCATTTGGTTTTGCTCAATACAAATGCCTTTCTCGGAAAAGAAGATTGAGTCAAAGGCCGCTTCACTCAACCCACGATACCTTTCCCTGCTTTCTTCCAGTTCGTCAACCGCCCGTTTGGTGTCGGTAATATCCTGAAGGGTTCCATAAGTGCCGGTAATTTCATCCTTTTCATTTAATCCCAACCGGGCAAAAACTTCAATCCAGCGAAACCCTCCATCTTTGGTTAAATATCTGATCTGATGGCGACAATATTCTTTTTCCCGATTAATCAGTGGTTCGAACAACTCCATGTTATGCTGTCTGTCGTTGGGATGGACATAATTTAGAAATAATTGGCCCAAAGATTCATCAACACTAAAACCAGTAACTGTCTCCCATGACTTATTCAGGAATAGCCACAATCCCTGTGCATCGGTCTGGAAAATCACTTCATTCACATTTTCAACTACCGAGCGGTATTGATTTTCTCTTTCGGCAATCTTTCGTTCGAGGTTTACATTCAAATCAAGAATTTGTTGATCAGAGGTCTTCCGTTGTGTAATATCCTGTTTTACAGCCAGGTAATTTGTTACTTTTTCTTTTTCCCCGAAGATGGGCGTGATCGAAACATCCTCCCAATACAATTCACCGTTTTTCTTTTTATTCATCCATTCGCCCCGCCATTTCTTCCCGGCCGAAATGGTTTCCCATAAATCCTTATAAACAGCAGGATCCATCTTCCCTGACTGGAGAATTCTGGGGTTCTGCCCTTTTACCTCCTCAAAACTATACCCTGTATTTGCTTCAAAGGCTGGATTCACATATTCAAGATTGGCGTTCAGATCGGTAATTGCAATACCAACCGGACTTTGCTGAATGGCCAGGGAAAGTTTTTTTACAACAAGATCCTTTTCCTTCATTTCAGTAACATCTCTCACAAATGACAATATCTGGGCATTTCCATAAGGAGCCAGCCGTGCTTCATAATATTTTTGGGAATTTCCTTCCAACACCTGGTATTCAAACGTTGTAAGCTTCTTAAATTGAATACATTCATGAATGCTTTCAAGATAACAGCCGGCAATCTCCTTGCTAAAGAACGACTTCAGGTTTGTGCCAATAATCTGATCCGGCAAAACAGGAAGGATTTCGGGTGTGGAAAAATAAAATTCGGTGTATGTACCCTCCTCATCTATCACAAAAATCAAATCAGGCATGGCACTTACGATCGCATTCAGTCGTTCGTTTTGCTGTTTGATTTTCTCTTCCGACAGTTTCTTCTCCGTGATATCAATGATGGAAGCAGACATATACTGTGCACCCATTTTTTCATCATAAATAACTTTTGCAGTCATCAATGATGGAAATGTCGAACCATCTTTTCTCGTATGGAATAGTTCCTCCGAGGTTAACCCTCCTTTGGTTTTCAGAAGTTTTATTAATTCACTGACCCGTGGTGCCTGTTCCTCGTTATGAATTGACATGTAATTTTTTCCAAGCAGGTCCCTGGCTTCCCAACCAACCATCCTGGCCAGGGTATCGTTAACGTAAATAAACGTTCCATCCAGTGATGAAATGGATGCCCCTGAATTGGCCTGATCTGAAATGGTACGAAACATGCGTAATTCTTCTTTCGTCTGTTTTCGCCCGGTGGATTCAACCATTTTCACTATCCGGTCAACAATATTCCTCAATTGGCTCTTTCCCATTATCTATGACTCTTTCCCTTTTCTCCGATCCATTCATCCACAACCTGCAAAAACATATTGATATCAATTGGTTTGGTCAGATAATCCATCGCTCCTGCATTCATATGATGTTCAATTGTATCAGACATCGCATCTGCGCTGATAATGACGACAGGAATTGCTTTTGTCTGATCGTTTTCGTGAAGGTTTTCCAACACCTTGCTCCCCGGGATATCGGGCAAATCGAGATCAAGCAATATCAAATCAGGCAGATAATCCTTTGCCAGTTTGACTGCCTGCATTCCATAAACAGAGGTAAATATCCGGATTTCCGGACGATGATTTCCTATGATTTCTTCAACCAGTTCGGCATTTGAAACATTGTCTTCGATGTATAAAATCGTTCCGGTTTTGCCATTCAACAGGACATCAGAAGGTGGATTTTCTTTGGTTTGTTTCGATCCCGTTTTCGGTTCTTCGGCTTGTGGAAGTTCAATCCAAAAAGTGTTTCCATGGCCATCGGTACTTTCCACACCGATTGTCCCCCCCATGGCATCCATCAGCTTTTTAACCACCGTTAACCCGAGTCCGGTGCCCTGTGTTGCGCTATTTTCTGCACCAATCCGTTCGAAGGGCAGAAAGAGTTTATCCAGGTTTTCAGGCTGAATGCCAAAACCTGTATCGTGAATTAAAACCCTTACCATGGAAATTTCAGGGTCCCCCTTTTGTAACAAACGGGTTGTTATAGTCACAGAACCACCTTCACTACCATACTTAACTGCGTTATCGAACAGATTAAGGAGGACTTGTTTCAATCGCTGGCTGTCTGACATAACAAAAAGCCCGCTGTCCTTCGGTTGGTCACACTCAATAACCCCATTGCGTTGTGCGGCGATTGGCTGAACGATTTCGATCATTTCCCAAATCAAACTGTATAAATTGACAGGTTCCAGTGAGAGTTTGAGCCGGCCGGCTTCGATTCCTGCAATATCGAGCACTTCATTGATGAGGTTGAGCAAATGTTTTCCACTGTTCAGGATATGGCTGACATTATTTCTTTGGGTCGGGTTCAACTCTCCCATCTTCATTAACTGGGCGAAACCAAGTATTGAATTCATGGGTGTACGTAATTCATGGCTCATACGAGAAAGGAATTCGCTCTTTGCCTGATTTGCCTTGTCAGCCTCAATCCTAGCTTTCCTTAAATCTTCTTCTGTTCTTTTTATCTCAGAAATATCAACCACTACTGTTAACAAGCACAAATCGTTTCCAATATATATAGATGAAGCAGAAAACAGGCCAATAATCGGAGCCCCCGATTTCGTTATTAATACTGCTTCAACATCCCTGACCGGAATGTTTTGTTCCAATTTTGTAATAATTTTATTTCGGAATTCCGCATCAGGATATAGTTTAAGTTTTGTTGATGACTGACCAATGATTTCATCGCGGGAATAACCCAGGACCTTCAAAACAGCGTTGTTCACATCAATGAATCTGCCATCATGGTAAGTTGATATGGCCATCATTGCAGCACTTGTATGAAAAGCTTTTGAAAATTTCTCCTCCGATAAGTGGAGTTTCGACACATCCTTGCTCACACCGAAAATCACTGGCTTACCATCCCAATAACCATGTTTTACCCTCGTTTCAACGGGGATGGGTTTACAAGATTTTGTAATGAGAGGCACAGGGCAAAAATCAGCTTTGCCAGTCAGCATCTCCCCGACAATCCGGCCGGCCTCCTCTCTGCGTTCAACAGGATGCACCTCCAGAACCGACATTCCGTTAAGCTCATCGGTCGAATATTCCAGCCTCTGGGTCACGGTGGAGTTGGTGTGGATGATATTCCCTTTTTCGTCAAGCACGAATAGAAAATCATCTATGGTATTGAAAAAAGTCTGGTAATTCTGCCGCGTTTGTTCAAGTAACGCTTCTGCTTTTTTGCGATCTGTTATATCACGTTCAGCAATCAGAATGCTTTGCTGCAGCGCCTCTCTCGCCCATTTATGCTCCTCTATTTCTTTCTGCAGGTTTTCATTGGTTACCTGTAATTGGGCTGTTCTTTCATTGACTGTGAAAGCAAGGTTGGCGTTGAGATCGTGAATAACCTGTTCTGCTTTTTTACGTTCGGTAACATCCCTGTATTTCCACAAATGACCGCTATATTGGTTATCCAGATAAGTCGGGATATAATCCCGTTCGAAATGCCGGCCATCAATTAATTCCAGCGGATCATTAAACATGGCAATTTTGTGTGCCAGGAGCATATTGATTTTAGCAATGAACTGATCAGGATTTTTGAAGAAAACCTTATTTGGTTCGGCTGCGTTGGAACAATCGGCTCCTATAAGTGATTCAGGAGATCCTTGGATGCCAAACATATCGCAGAATTGCTGATTGGTTAATATAACTGTCCGGTTTGCATCCTCGAGCAAAATACCCTCCTGTAAATTAAGGATCAGGTTTGTGAGCAGGTTCGTTTTATCTTTTAATTCGTTTACCGTTTTCCTGCTGCTGGTCATTTCACGATTGGTCCCTGTCGAAATTTCAGGCTCAGGTGATGTTCCATTGTCCACAGGCAAGTGGAGGGATTCAGAAATTTGTTCGTCTTGGTTCATTTCCATCTATCTTTCAAGCGTCCTGCCGGATGGGCCCAACATTGTCAGTGTGAATTGCCACTCCATACAGTTGTAACAACAAAGATATGGTTATTCTGATATCACATAAAAATAAAAAAACCGTTTAGCCAAATTTTAAGCTAAACGGAATCCCATGCAAAAACCAAACGATCAAAGCGTACTGATGATTTTGTGCATTTCTTCTTTTGTTTTTCCTAGTTTGATTTGAAGTTTGCCAAACATTTCATCCTTTTGGCCTTCTTCAAACATCAGGTCATTGTCCGTCAGGACCGCGAATTTCTGTTTGAGCAAGCCTTTCTGCTCATTCCAGTTTCCTTTAACTTCTGTAGTATTCATTTTGTTTTATTTTTTATTCCCGCAACTGGGGGGACAGGTGTGAAAAACATTTCACAGGGCAAAGTTCAGATTAATCATAATGGAAAGCGTTACACAATTTCATGGAAGAGTTACATTATTCACATGTTTTGTATAACCCTGCCCCCCGACTTATTTCTGATCATTTTAAAAAATGCCTTCCCCAATGATTTTACGGTTTCAGGATTTCGTGCGATTACATTTTTTATGCCGAACATTGCCACTGTTCCCAGGATTCTTTTAAATGGACTTTTTGTAACACTGCCAATGATTATTTTAGCCAAAAATCCGGCACCTGCCCCAACAGAAGCATTTACAACATTGTCTTTCAATTCTCCTGATCCAACTACCTCCTTTAAAGTACTTTTAATCAGGTTGACCGGCTTTAACCCTTCAAGGGTAATCCGGAATTCCTCTTTCAGCAGCGCTCCTTCAAAAGCCCGCTTGCGTTCCAGCTGGATAATGGCTTCCCTGAGACTGGTCTCAGAATTAATTTTTTGCATCGGGGTTTTATTGAAGTGCTTGTTTGATGATTAAATCGCTTATCGGTTTTTTAATCCAGTTCTGGAGAAAAAAATGCAATACAATGCCCGCCAGAAGGTAGAATGCCGCCACGATAAAGAATCCGTAATAAGCTTTACCAAGCAGTTCGCCAAGCAACAGCGCAATCCCGATGGTCATCACAAAAATGAACAAGGAGATCATGAGGATTACACTGATTCGAGGGATTAATGAGGTGACGACGATGGTGGTCGTCTCCAGCAGTTTCAGTTTTGAGAGTTCGAACGTGGTTTTGCCATAAGATTCGGCCCGCTCAACCAGTGCTTCAATTAACATTGCCGGGGTTTCCATGCTGTTATTTAAAGGCATCTATCACCTCTGCTTCGGCCATGTCCACCTTATGTTTCCCGTTTTTGACAGCCTTGTTGGCTTCATTTCTTACACTGTCAAATTTCTCGGTGATGCTTTCGGTGAATTCATTGAATTTTTCTTCCAATGTATCCGCATAGTCATCCTTTTTCTGAGAAATTTTGCTCCGGGTTTTTGAACCTTTATCGGGGGCAAATAAAATCCCTAATGTCGCGCCAACGGCAATACCTGCCAGAAGGCCTAAAAAAACTTTTCCTGAGTTCATGATGATTGTTTTTAAGTGTTTCTAATTGTGAATGAATTGCTTTATATTTATACTGGTTCCATTGCCTTAATTATTTCAGCGGATTGCATTTAATTATTTTTTGTGTGATGGCTATTTAACATTTTTAACTGTTAAATCTTTAAATGCCTGCCCCATTTCATCCATGTCGTGACTAAATTCAGCTTTGAATATGACCCATTTGTCTTTACCTTCTTCACGGTAATTATCCATTCGAATTTTCATATCGTTATTCTGTTGCTCCAATGCAGCAATTTTCTTTTTGAAATCGGCCCTTGCCGCTTTTTTTTCCTCTTTTATTCTTCCGTTAAACTCTTTGATGCTTTCCTCGTTGGCAGCAATCCTGCTTGATGTTTCCTGTCTGTAATTTGCCATGTCTGCCAGATACTCTTTATTGGCCTGGTCCAGCGCCAGATTTGCCGCCACAACATTTTCCTGAGCGTCTTCCACTTTTTGTGAAGAGGTACTGCAACCTGACAGGATTGCTCCTGTGATGAGCGTACACGCCGCCAATGCCAGCATTGAATTTTTCATAATTTAGATTTTAGTTGTGAATGATTTTTCACTATACAAAGTTGAGTCAATTCACCTGGTAAAGTGTTACACAACTTTGGAAATTTGTTACATGATTCACACCTTAAAGCCAGAGGCCGTCCTTGCGGGACGGCCTCTTTACAGTGAAAACCAAAATGATTTTGTATGATAATCTTATTGGTTTACAAAGATTTTCCTGACAACTTTATGTTCACTATTCATAAAAACCACCAGATACATTCCACTGGCTATCGGACGAAGGTCAATTTGAGTTTCAAATTTACCACCAACCGTTGCCGCATTATTCAAACCGAATAACTTCACACCAATCTGATTGTAAACTGTGATCGTGAAAATTTCGTCAACCAGCGAACTGATCATTACAGTAAATAGTCCGTTATTGGGAACAGGATAGATACTAAAGGATGCAGAACCGGTATGGTCCGACACGCCTACGATCGTGATCCAAACCTTGTTTGAAATGTCGGAAGAACAACCGTTCAAGGTAACAACGCACCAGTAAAATCCGGAATTAAGAGTTACGGTATAGGTTTGTCCGGTTGCCCCGGGAATTAGGATGCCATCATTGTACCATTGGTTACCAACAGTTGCACTACTGGTTAAAATTGAGCCGGAAACAGTCACAACCGGTGCTGCCGGAATGGCATGGATTGTAACCGGGAAGTTGGAAGAAGTACCATCTCCGCAGCCATTATTTCCGGCAACAGCTATATTCCCTGCCATTGCAGAATTGCCAAAGTTTACGGTTATGCTTGTTGTTCCTGCTCCTGATGCAATGGTTGCACCGGTTGGCAAAGTCCATGTATAAGAGGTGGCATTCACAACAGGTATGGTAGAATAGACCACGCCACTGGCACCGGTACATACTGAGCCAGGACCTGAAATAGTACCTGCTGCACCCGGATAGGCATTCACAAACAGATTATAAACAGATGGAACACCGGCGGAACAGCCGGATGAACTTGTGTAGTTGATACTGACTGTTTGTGCTCCGATGCCGGTCCATGTAACATTGATGGTACTAGTTCCTTGTCCGTTAACAATACTACCTGCGGAAACCGTCCAGATATAATTGCTTTGCCCGCTTTCGGTGTAGTAAATATTGTCGGTCGATCCAACACAGGGGTCATTGGTACTGCCAATGGTGGGCACAGGTAAGGAATTGACCATAACACTATATGGATCAGAGGTCAGGGAGGTACAGCCAATGGTATTGCTGTAATATACAGTAATTGTTTTTACTCCTGATGTATTCCAGGTAATGGTAATCGTATTACTGGTCGGAGTACCTCCGGCGGTAATGGTACCACCAGCCGCAACAGTCCAGATATAATTTGTGTATCCTGCCTGGGTAGTATAAACAACACCGGTTGTACCCTGGCATACTGAATTAAGACCGGAAATGGTTGGAAGAAGCAACTGATTTACGGTTACATTGAAAACAGCAGCTGAAATTGCGCTACAATTGGTTTGATTATTATAGTTTACGGTTACAGTTTTAGCACCAGTAGTATTCCATGTTACCGATATCACATTGGTTGCCCCGCCTGAAGTAATGGTACCACCTTCCGATACAGTCCAGGTATAGCCGGTCATGCCTGTTTCAGTCGTAAACTGATTCCCTGTTGAGTTCAGACAAACTGTGGCCGGGCCGGTTATCGTCGGTACAGGTGCCGTATTAACAGACAGACAAACATTTACGGTAATCTGATTTGGCAAACACAACCCTGTGATCACAACATTATAATCTGATGCGGCATCGGATATATTCACCGGATTGATGGTAAGGATAGCAGATGTTGCACCTGATATATTCCCTCCGTTGATCAGGTTTGTTACACCTCTTCTCCATTGATAGGTAAGTCCTGCCGCTACAACGGGCACGGAAAAGCTTATTGAACTCCCGACACAGGCTGTAGCACAGGCAATCGGAGTGATGTTAATGTTCAATAAAACATTTGTTGAAGTAGCAATTGGAGAACATGTTCCTGTGATCACAACGTTGTAGTCTGAAGCACCATCTGACAAGCCCACTGGGTTAATGGTAAGCATGGCAGTGGTCGCGCCCGAAATATTTCCTCCGTTGATGAGATTAACAAGGCCTCTCCTCCATTGATAAGTTAGACCTGTGCCGGTTACAGTTACTGAAAAACTAACTGAGGTGCCGATACATGCTGCCTGGTTAGAAGGTTGAACAACAATGACCGGAGCGGTATCCACTGTAACAGTCACAGAATTTGAGTATTGGCAACCCGTTATTGTAACAGTTTCTGTTAAAGTGTATGTTGTTGATACAATCGGACTCACGGTTGGATTCGCAATGGTTGAAATAAACCCTGATGGAACAGATATCCAGCTATAGGTATTCCCTGGAACGGCGATAGCACCAATTTGGGTACCTGTACTCAGGCAAATAGCCCTGTCAGCTCCGGCATTTGCGGCGGGACTCAGATTGATTGTTACCAGAATGTGATTCGATATGACACTTCCACAGGCATTGGTGTTGGTTACATAATAGTCACCGCCTGTGGTAACTGTGATGGTTGCCGTTGTTGCTCCGGTACTCCAGGTTCCTCCAACGTTTCCTGAAAGGGTAACACTGCCACCGGTACAAAATGAGGTTGATCCGCCCGCTGTAATGATCGATGCAGTTGGCAACGGGTTGACGGTGACAATAATATGATTGGAAGTTACACTGCCGCAGGCATTGGTGTTTGTTACTGAATAATCACCGGCTGTTGTTACGGTGATTGATGTGGTTGTGGCACCGGTACTCCAGACGCCACCTGCATTTCCGGAAAGGATGACACTGCCACCGATGCAAAATGTGGTTGCCCCGCCTGCAGTAATAACCGCGGCAATCGGTGCCGTGATCACCGTTACAATGATATGATTTGATGTTACACTTCCACAGGCATTTGTGTTGGTTACATAATAGTCACCCGTGGTAGTTACGGTGATGGATGCGGTTGTTGCCGCGTTGCTCCATACACCGCCTACGTTTCCTGAAAGGGTAACACTCCCACCGGTGCAAAATGAGGTTGCTCCGCCTGCTGTAATGACAGAGGCTGTTGGCAGCGGATTGATGGTTACCACAATATGATTCGAAGTTACACTGCCGCAGGCATTGGTGTTTGTTACTGAATAATCACCGGCTGTTGTTACGGTGATTGATGCGGTTGTGGCACCGGTACTCCAGACGCCACCTGCATTTCCGGAAAGGATGACACTGCCACCGATGCAAAATGTGGTTGCCCCGCCTGCAGTAATAACCGCGGCAATTGGTGCCGTGATCACCGTTACAATGATATGATTTGATGTCACACTGCCACAGGCATTGGTGTTGGTTACATAATAGTCACCCGAAGCAGTTACGGTGATGGATGCGGTTGTTGCCGCGTTGCTCCATACACCGCCAGCGTTTCCTGAGAGGGTAACACTGCCACCGGTACAAAATGAGGTTGCTCCGCCTGCTGTAATGACGGAGGCTGCTGGCAGCGGATTGATGGTTACCACAATATGATTGGAAGTTACACTGCCGCAAGCATTGGTGTTGGTAACAGAATAGTCGCCGGCCGTGGTTACGGTAATAGATGCGGTTGTGGCACCGGTACTCCAGACGCCACCGGTATTTCCGGAAAGGATGACACTGCCACCGGTACAAAATGTGGTTGCCCCGCCTGCAGTAATAACCGCGGCAACCGGTGCCGTGATCACCGTTACAATGATATGATTTGATGTCACACTGCCACAGGCATTGGTGTTGGTTACATAATAATCACCCGAAGCAGTTACGGTGATGGATGCGGTTGTTGCCGCGTTGCTCCATACACCGCCAACGTTTCCTGAGAGGGTAACACTGCCACCGGTACAAAATGAGGTTGCTCCGCCTGCTGTAATGACGGAGGCTGTTGGCAGCGGATTGATAGTTACCACAATATGATTGGATGTTACACTGCCGCAGGCATTGGTGTTTGTTACTGAATAATCACCGGCTGTTGTTACGGTGATTGATGCGGTTGTGGCGCCGGTACTCCAAACTCCACCTGCATTTCCTGAAAGGATCACATTCCCGCCAGTACAAAATGTTGTAGATCCGCCTGCTGTAATCACAGAGGCTGTCGGAGCCGT
>CAIQUS010000199.1 GCA_903875045.1 uncultured Bacteroidales bacterium | reverse complement strand
TTGGGTTAATTTGTTTGTAACTAATTCAAATATAACCAAATAAAGGGATTTCTCCACGCTTTTTAATGCAATGTTATGATTATCTTATTAACATAGGCGATCGATTAATTTATTGATTTTTGAACCCCGAAACTTGAGTTATATGACCGCAGGACCGGAGTGAAGGATGATGTGAAAGTTGTCAGAATTTTCAATGGATTTGTTATTTTTACTGCAATTATCGTTATTTTATTTTTTGCTTTTTCGCTTGCTGCCAGTACAATCTGAAATTTATCATTTAAAACGTCATGATATGCCAAGTTTTCCCAAAACACTCATCATCGGATTAGGTGGAATTGGTTCAGAGATCGTAACCAACATCTACCAAAAATTTAATGCCTCAAACCCTTCAGACCTTGACCGTGAAACAGTTGCATTCCTGTGCTTTGATACGGATGAAAATGATATTAAGCTCAGGCAAAAAGTAATGCCAGCCGAGTGGGTGGTTAAAACAAGTTCCGACAAAAACATAACTGTTGGCCGGTACATCGATAAAATAAGAAAATGGTCGACTGTTGAAGAATGGTTTGATACCAGCAGCCACATTCTGAAGCGGGCAACCCTTAACCGTGGCGCAGGCCAGGTACGCATGGCTTCCCGGCTGGCTATGATGGCGGCGATCGAAGACGGGAAATTCGAAATCATCAGAAACACCCTTACAAAAATGATTAAAAAGGGTGCGCAAAGGGATCATGGGAACAACATCAATGTTCATATTGTGAGCAGTGTTGCGGGTGGCACCGGTGCGGGAACATTTCTTCAGATGGGTTACCTGGTGAAGAGCATCCTGATCAATGATTTTAATTTCGATGCCCCTGGTATAACCGGATATTTCGTTTTGGCCGATGTTATTTGCAATGACCCTGCTTCAGGCATGAATGACAGCCAAAAGGAGAATACCAGGGCAAATACGTACGCTTCGTTGAAAGAGCTTAGCGGATTCAACAGCTACGTGATGAACAAACAGAATATCACGAATATTGAATTTGAATTCGCCTCGCAAAAAAACAGCAGCCTGAAAGACCGTACCTATAATATTCCTACTGATTATGCCCCGTACGATCTTTGTTACCTGATTGATCAATTCAGCACCAGAAATCATCAGGGGCTCGGGGTAAAGGAAAACTATTACGATCAGTTCACTTCATATATTTACCTCAGTTGTTTCAGCCGTGTTGGCGACAACACACGCAGCAGAGAGATAAACAATATTAAGCAGCTTATCGAACAAGGGGGGAAAAACCTGTTTTGTGCATTTGGAGTTTCCAGGATCATTTACCCGGTTGAAGAATTGTTGCAATATCTTTCAATCGAAAAAGTTTCCGAAAACCTTACCACTTCCTGGTTGAAAATTGACAAACTCTTTTATGAGCGCATGGAAGAGTACCGCAAAAAGGTGTTGGAGGGACAGGTTTCCGAGAAACCGGAAATGGAGGTTTTCTTCATGGATAATATCGAATTGCTTGCAAAAAACGCTACGGGTCGCGAAAGGATCGTTTTTATCAATGTATATAACAGTACGCAGAAATTTGACAAGGACGGTAATCACCTCTCCTCAAAAGCGATCATCCTGCTGGATCAGATAGAATCATATATCGAGAAGATGCGGGATAACAATAACACTTTGACCGAAATCAAAGCCAACTATTATATCCCGGAAGAATTCCCGACAGAAGATAACCAGGCCAATGATACGAGTACGATTAATACCTGCGAATCAGTGATCGTTGAATTTGGGAAAAAAGCGGAACAATTCGTTGAAAACTACAAACGGGAGTGTATCAAACAATCACTGTTTGCGGATGTAAACGAACGAAATTATGTGACCACCGAACCGCATCGCCTCAATACCTACATTCTTGAAAAAGAGAGCGAAATGCACCCGTTGGCAGCCCGGTATTTTCTATACAATGTGCGCAGGGAACTTGTGAAGAGACATTCAAAACTTGAAGATGAAAACAAATCTGCTTTATCCGACATTAAAGCCTATTTCAACGCTTTTGACATTAAGGATGATAAAGGATTTGAAGATGACCGTGTAGAAACAGCCCTTGAAGCATACATGATCAAACAAGGCAGGAGCGGTAAACTTCTCACAAAAATATACTCCAAATTCACCGGAAGCAGCGAAATCAGGGAGTTTAAAGAAAATTATCTGATAAAGTCCAAAAAGCAGATTGAACGGATCAATAAATATGCTATGACCAAACTGAAGGAGGAAGCATTTAAAGGATTGATTTCACAAACAAACCTGCTCATTGAGAAGTATGAATCGATGTTCAATAAACTTTTTGATGTAACCCAGGCGCTGCATCTTTCAAGAGAGAATATTCTGAACAGGCATAATGCAACAAGCGACCCTTCCATCCAATACGTTTTTGCCAGCCCTGAAATCAAAAGAAGAATATATCAGGAAAAGATTGAGAGGATGGCCGATGTCCTTTTCCCGTCAAACCTTTCAAGACTGATCTATGAGGGATTTTTTTTAGATTGCGAGAAGATGATCAGTGTCAACCGGCAACCTGTCAATGCCGTTGAAGACAAAACACTCTTTGATTTCTTCGAGAAAGATGTTATTGCCAACCAGCAGGCACAAATGAGAGTTACCATGAGGCAAGACCTGGTCGAGAAAAATATTATCGAGGCAATCCGCTATGAGGCTCAGCTCCTTGGCGTTAATGAGGAAGAACATCTGAAATACTATTTTAATGCGGCCATTACCCTGGCCGATGTTCATGGCCCGGTAGGAACAGAAATGGGACGGTTTGTCAATGCCTGGGGAATCCACCCCGAATGTATTCAACCGAATTGCCTGACGGAAAACATGGTAAATGAACTTATGGGTAGTGAAGATGTAGCGGTGACCCATCTTACTGCGGCCATCAGATTGCCTGATCCCGATTGCTTCAGCAAATATGAGATCATCCGGGCCGATGCTGCGTTTCTGCTTACACTGGATCAGAATTACCCGAAATTCATCACCACAAGGGATTCTGATTATGTTTCCGATTTTACAGGAGATTACTACAAAGCATATATGGCGGTCCTGGAAAAAATGAACCAATTCGAAAATGGCGAATCATCCGAAAAAATAATCAGCCCGCACCTTGATAAACGCTGGCACATTCCGTCTTATCTGCCTAACATCAATGAGGATATTAAAGTTGGAGTGTCCAGGGTTTATTCTGCATTCTTTCATGGATTGATCAACGGGGATATTCAACTGGTTGACCGGGACGGAAAAAAAATCTGGCGGTTCTTTCCCGCAGGCAATAGTTCCTACAAGGACATCAAGGACATGGGCGGACAATCCATAAAACCGACCTTGAACGAACTGGTAAAAAACGGGTTGATGGTCAACCCTGCCATGGTGGATTCCATTCTTGCCAATCACCAGACTATTCTTGAAAATGCGCGTGAATCCTTTATCAGCAAGAATGTCAAGGACAAAAAAGCAGCGCTTTTAATCCTTCCGCTTATTCAGGCGATTAAAACCCATACCTACAAAGACAGTGGCTGGTCACATGCCGAAACACTGCTCACCATGTTCAGGTTTATCCCGCATGAAAGTTTCCTCGGGGCAAATGAATCTGACATAAAGGGAACCATCATCAATGAGGTGATCAAAACCATTCATTTTATTGGTGGAAATACCCCTGTAGCCAGGGATGTTTGCAAAGAGGTCCTTGAATCAATGGCACATAGCCCGGGGGTCAAGAGAAAAGGGACAGAAGAACAACCGGATTTGAAAATGATCGCAAATGCACTGAAAACCCTGAATTAACAATTGTTGTCCATGCCATCGGTCATCCTGAATTTCTCGAACGATTTTGGCTTTGAAGAGACCTATCCGATATTGGAGCCGGCCTTGGCAAAGGGAATTTTTGTCTTCTTCAGGGAACTGACACAGACAAGATTCCCTGAATCACCTTCTGAACAGGCCATTGGTGCAGTTATTTCTGAGTTGCGCAGGCTGTATTATACCAATAAATTATCATTGGGCTCCATCGGGCCAAAGCTGCATATTCATGTTCTGCTTGGCTATGACAGCTGGAATTTTATGAAATGGGGTTCCTTTAACCGGTATGCATTATTCAAGGTAAATTATTTATTGCAATTGATCAGAAGGCTCTTCCCTTTTGACCACACTAACTTTACTTACTCCTTTTACCTCATCAGCCTTCCGGGTAAAGAGTATGCCCCATTTCTGGAAAGCATTGAGAATAATGGCTTTGTTGATACGGATGATGTGCATGTGCAGTGGTTTGGGGATGAATTTCTGGAATTCAATGCCAAAAAGAAAAAAATCGGCCTGAAGAACCTCAATTCAGATCAAGGTATTCACGACAACAGTCACATATCGGATTACCTGCATGATTTAGAGGCTGAATTCCGAAATGTCACCAAAACGATTCTTGCAGTGCATGGTTTGACAGAGGTTCCGGCTAAATTGTCGAACATTTTCCAAACCATGGTGCAGGCCATCCATACAGTTGCAGATTTTGAAAAATTCGATCCGATTGGCTCATTTAAAGAGACAATTGCTGAGTGCTTTTCAGCAAATTGTCTCAAAAACGAGCATGTCAGACTATTCCGGTTTAAATCAGATAATTCAAACCTTTCAGCAAACCTGACATTTAAACTTAACCTGACTGCTTTCATTCACCTTGTTGCACAATTGGCCCCGGATAAATTGCAGGAATTGTTCACCATGGGCAAACCCTATTATTTCGTTTCTGCCGAATCGGAGAAAAACTCTTATGGCAAACTTGACGGTTTGTGTAAGCAGATCCTTGAAAATATCAAAATTGAACGATTGGGCGATGAAAGCCCTATTACCTATAAGCAATTTGCATTAAAAGAAAACCTTCAGATCCGGGATCAGGCTGAAATCGAACAGAAACACCGGGAATACCTCAATTATTTCAGATTACTTACACCGATTCGTTTTTTTTATGACCATGATTGGGCATCAAAACTGGCAGATTCGATAAATCCTGATGCAATTGATTCGATGGAGAAAATTGTATTTGACAGGAAAGAACAACTTTTTTCAAATATCTCATTCGAAAGCCTGAATGTAACAGAACGGACCGAAAAAGTTAAATCGGTTAAATCAACATTCGAACAATTCAAAAAAAACAAAAAGGAGGTTAATTCAACCATTGGTTTTGATGACTATTTATTGCAAAAAAAGGCGAACAGGGAAATCATCCTGGAACTGAAAGAAAAGTTCAAAAAAGGGCTCATGCAACTGGCCTCCATCCAAAAATTTGCATTCTTTAACATTTTGTCGGTTTTTTTTCTGACACTGATGTACTGGCCGGTTTTTAGGTATTACAACATGGATGCAATTTTTTTAGCCCTGGGCGGATTTACGCTGACGATGCTTCTCGTTTCGTTGATAAGCTGGTTCTTTATTCGCCGAAAAATCAAAAAGATTATTGAACAACTGGAAAATGTCAACAGGCTGATGGTAACATCTCTTGACAAGTTCTCGGCCGATATACGCAAGGCTGCTGAAGAACTTGCCGAAACTTTTGTTTATAAAACAAATTACCAGGCCCTTAGCGACGCGCTGGATGTTTTTGATGAACATAATCTGAAGGTAGACCGGTGGATCTTATTCTACAATGATCTGTTGCAGACATTGAGCAAATACCAGCGATTGATGAATTATTCAGGAACTTCGTCACCACACCGGTTTGATAAAAATTTACTGTCATCCAAAATGGGCATCTATATAGATATTGGTCAGGTTACAGGAGTGAGAAAAATCAAATTTTCCATTGACCACGCGGAAAAGGAGCTCGACTGTGCCAGCTTCCTCACCATGATACAAATTAAAACATAACAGCCGGGCATATCCTGTCGACGGAATATAAGGACAGGGATAGAATATGGTTATATTTGGATTGATACCAACGTCAGGCTTACTCTTGTTAAGCTTTGTGATATACAAATTCTCAAACAACCTGTTTGAAGAAAAATATATTGGCTGGCACCGGCCCTGGACTTCCCTTTTGCTGGCACTTTTGTGCGCACTTTTGTATGGTTTTGTTACAGATCTCATCCTTTCATGGCTGTCACTTGACGGCTTTTATGCGGAGCTGGTACTTACAGGGATTTACCTGCTGCTCTGGATCATTCTCAAACGTATCATTCATAAAACAGGAGTTGATCATGCTATCCTGGCATTTTACCGGAAGCTGACAAAAAATGAGAAAGCACTTGTATGGCCCTATTTTTACAAAGGAGAAGTGATCAAAGCCAAAGTTGGAAAATCTTATTTCAGACTTTTTTTTCTGGTGGTTTTTCTGACGATAATTCTTTTCTACATCTGGACCTTTTTACTTCGCGACAAGATTATTTTTGTATTTAACACCTCTTTTCTCATTTTGCTGATCCCTTTTTTCCTTGAGTATTTCATCTATCTGACAACCTCGGTTGAGGAAGATTTTCCTCAATCAATCGGGGAACCAGGAAAAAAACCAGAGATCGATTTCCTTAAATTGTGGCATTTATATGTAAACACTTACAAGGATGGTTTCTCGATCGGATGGTATAAAAACAATCATGTTGACGGTGAAGCAGTTGAAAAAGAAAACGAAAAGGTCATCCGGTTTTTGATTGATTCCTACCGAAAAGACAATACCGACCTGATCGTTGCAGATCTTGACCTGGCAACCTCCTTTTATAAGCTTGCCCCTGTATTCCTCGATGCCATCAACAAGGGCGGCAATATCCTTGTTGCTGTTGAGATACCGGAACACTTCCGGGTACAGCCGTCACAGCTTTCAAGCAACCACAGCGGCAAGGAGATGAGCATGATGAAAGCATTCTGCAATCAGTTATCCGCTCAACTGCAGGATCAGCTCCCGGGATCAAAGGAAATCATAGAATTTAACCTTTATGATAACGATCAATCTGCCGAAATTTTCAGGAAAAGGATCATCCTGACGTCTGTAAATAATCTGATGGACAATACTATTCTGGAAAAGCCCTGGTTACAGGAACTGCAATTGCTGGTGATTCTTAATTTTCATGACCGTGGAATCTCAAATCTCTTTGAGAACAGGGAATTCAACACACTGCTTAACATTACCACCCCGCATCACAGTACCCTGATTATTACGCCATACCGTCTGGATCTGCAGCCTGCACTGGAACAAACGTGGTTGCTAAACAACGTGCAGGAACGCAAGTTATCCAATCCTGTTACCTCCAACCGGCACTTTTTTATTGCATTTGATTTTGAAAAATGGCATGACAACTGGAACAAAGTTGCCAGAGCGATTCCACCCCACGATGTCTATTCAGGTCTTGAACTGGTATGCCCTGCCATCGAAATGGATGTGCCCATGCTGAATTTTATGGATATTTCATACAACCAGGTGATTGAGGGCGCGGAGGAAATCAAGAATTACAACTCCTATATCAATAAATTTACCATATCACAATCGGCGCTCAACGAGAAATTGTGCATGCATGTCCTGCCACTTGCTTCTTCCATAAATAATCAGGAGTTTCTTTTGCTTTATGACCAGGAAAACAACGCTCCAAAGGCACACAGAAAATGGCTTCACCTGGGCAGAGAGGAAAATTTTTCAATTGTAATTTCAAAGCCACACCTTTTTCGTGAATATTTCAATGACAATTTTGCCTATTTCAGCATACATCCTGTTGAGGCCATCCAGCCTCAACTGTCGCGCAGCAGAATCAACCTGGCGCTGCTTCTGCTGAGGATGTTATCAAGGGGCCGTGTCGAAGAGACATTGCTGAAAGAAACAATAAATCAGTATATGGTATTAACCGATGAGCCATTATCGGAAACCATCAGTAACTTGTTTGAAAAGTACTTCAATTATAATATCCGTGATAATTTCAGCCTTCAAACCGAATTTGAGACCGTTTTTTGCAAAGGAGAATATATAGGTCAGGTCAGCTATTTTCTGAACAATTCCGATACTGTCGTTTCAGATCCGGCTTTTGACTTTCTGGATAAAATTCCTGTACGGGATCATGCCGGGAACCTGTTGTATGAGATCACCCGCGACCTTATTTACCAGAACTATCTGCCCGGTCAGGTGCATGTTTTCAACGGTCGGCCTTATCAAATCGATCGTTTGATTGAAGGAGGAAGCCTGCTTGTTTCGAAAGTCAACACCTCTAACGCCATTTTCTATAAGCCCGTCAGAAATGTTGTCATTCATGCCATGCCAGTGCAGGTAATTGAACCCTTCTGGCCACGCAACCTCATGCACGAAGGAATTTCCTACAACATATACTTTAATTTTTATGAAATTCGCTGCAAGGTATGTACAACCGGTTATTATACCTTCGACAGATATTACCGCGATCCTGAATTTTCGGCTGAAACCAATATTAACAGCTTCTCCGCTGATGAGTGTTTACAAATTGAAAGAAACTATAACAGCGGGAGACTTTTACAAATAAAATGGGAAGTTATTCCCGGATTCCATGACAGGATCCCGGCCATCAGAAAGTCGCTCCACCTTATTCTGAGTGAGGCGTTGCAGTTCTATTACCCTTATCACCACCAGTACCTGCTGCTCATGTCACATCCCGATGGAACTGAACCATGGGAAAAGCACCCAAAATACAACTGGCTATTCCCCGGACTGGAGTTTGGATTTGATCATACCCATGAAAATCAGCCCGTCATAGAACTATTCCTGCTCGAAGATGCCAACATTGATCTTGGTCTGATCAAATCTTTTGTCAGGAATTTTGAATATATCCTGCGGCACATTTTCGATTATCTGCTTTGGCTTGAAGAGGAACCGATGAATCACCTGATTGGTTTTGCCGAATATGTTTGCCGGGATAACCCGGATAAAACCGCTTTCCTTAGGTTCGGAGGTCAACAGCTACCTGATTTCCTTGACATCGGAATGATCCGCGATTTTATCATGCACAACTACCCGCTTGGAGAAGAGCGATGGTATGAGTTGCAGAAAAACCGCCGGAAACTGCCGGACACAGAATATGCTGCATGTGATTTTTGCCATGCCGAGTTCAAAACAGGTGAACTTAAAGTGTTGAATGATGGAAGGATGCGCTGTAGTGGCTGTTCTGATGGTGCGGTTGACACCCAGGATGGTTTTGATGCGCTGCACCATCAGGCAAAGCAGTTATACCGTGATCATCTGGGGATCGATTTTTCATCTTTCCCGTATGACGCCCTGTTTGTTTCAGCCACAGAATTGCATGAAAAGTATGGGAAGCCTTTTCATCTGACAATGCTTTACGATGAGCGGGAAGCCATTGGTGTTGCTTTTGACCAAACGAATGATTTTATACTTGTTGAGGATGGTTACAAGTCAGTGCAGGTGCTTTCCACCATCATCCACGAAATGGCCCATATCTGGCAATTCCAGGCCATCAACAATGAGAAAATGGTTTCGGATCAGGACGATCGGAATTTGTCGGAAGGAGGTACTGTTTGGGCTGAATGGTTTCTGATCGGGAAGGCGGGCTTTCAGCCCGAGGCCGAGGCATATCTCAATTACCGTATGAACAGTGAAGATAAGTATGGTGATGGAATCAGGTATGTGATGAAGATATGCCCGGATAATCCGTTTGAATATATGAGGAATAAATATCCCATGAATTAAATTCCAGGTTTAAAGTTTTGCTATTTTTTGTGGCGAAGGCAGATCTGTATTTCATCCACATTATCCAGGATACATCGCGTGTCAGAGAAGCCCCGGCCGGCACCGGGCATGGCCCCTCTTCGATCAGCGTACCGGTGGCATCGGTGATTTTCACCGATACACACTTCAATTTGAAATCATCAATGGCCAGCACCTCTATCTTGTTTCCTGCCTCACCGGCATAACGGGAAACATTGATCCCGTTAATTTTCGGAGGACACAGATAATTGGTGACAGCCATCACATAAGGAGATTTCATTCCGCTTGCCATGGCGGTGTATTCGGCAAGGGTAGCAGGGTTTTGCAGGGCATCTTTGGCCCACCGGCTTGCCATTTTAAACTTCCTGCGCGTTGCCAGTTGCGATTCATTGGCATCTTTCAGGGTT
>CAIQUS010000198.1 GCA_903875045.1 uncultured Bacteroidales bacterium | reverse complement strand
GTTGGCGGTGATCTGAAAATTCAGGGCAATCTGACCGATAACGGCACCTTTAATGCAAACAACCGGGCGGTCTTTTTTAATGGCGGCAATCTGCAGGAAATAAGTGGTTCCGGAACTTTCGACCTGTCGTATGTCAGAATCAGTAAATCCGGAGGATTTGTAAAAATGATGAGCAACCTGACCTGTGCCGGACCAACAGGGGGTAATGCCATGGAGATTGAAGGCAGTTCAAGTGTTCTGGATCTGAATGGATTTACCCTTACACTGGGACAAGCAGGTGTGTCTTCCACTTATAACAGTTTAATTGCAACACCCGGCGTCATCAGAGGTTCTTCAACTTCCGTTTTATCAATATTGGGAACCGGAAACTTTGGCACGGTCAAATTCGATCAAACTACGCCGGGAACAACCAATGTCTTGAAAAATCTGACCATAGACCGAACCTCTTCCGGTTTGGTGACCATAGGAAATAATTTGACGGTAAAAGAATTGCTGTCAACATCACCCGGCACAGCACTTGATATTCCGGTTTCAACGGTGCTGACAATCGGCAATAGTTGCCAGGCCTCGATTCTGGGGTCTCTCACCAACAATGCCACCGTAACCGGTTTGGTCATCAGACCGGGAGGCTCGCTTATTCAGAACTCAGCCGGTGTGGCCGCTACAGTTGAACGCGACATTGCTGCATGGGGCTCGTCTCTCCACGGATGGCACTTTCTCTCATCACCGGTTGCTGCACAAGCCATTGCTCCTGCATTTACCAACCTGGTCTCAACAGATTACGATTTCTATACATGGTGGGAGCCAACCAGCATCTGGGTGAATTTCAAAAATACCACAACTTATCCGACATGGAATGATGCCAATGGCGGGAATGATTTTATACCCGGGAAAGGCTATCTTGTCGAATATGCTGCCACAGATACCAAACGCTTTACCGGCACGCTTAATAAAGATAATGTCAATGTAACCGGACTAACCCGGACTGGCGGCAGCTACAACGGCTGGAACCTGGTTGGAAACCCGTTCACCAGTGCACTGAAGTGGAATGACGGGACCAACTGGACTATTCCTGCTTATATTGCCGGCATTGCTAAAATTTGGGATGAGGCCGGCGCTGCTTATGTTGACATTGCACCCAACGGTTATATTCCGGCATTGAATGGATTTATGGTCCAGGTACTTTCAGGATCACCGGCCTCTATAACTATACCAGCGGCTGCCCGCGTTCACAATGCAACTCCATGGTATAAATCAACAGAAAACCCGGCCATCGTCCTGGTTGCTGCCGATCCTGCCGGTCAAACCGCCCAGGAAAATACTATCCGGTTCGACAACGCAGCAACCCCGGGATTTGATCCTGCCTTTGATTCACATTTTCTGGCCGGTTATGCACCTCAGTTTTATTCAGTGGCCGGTAGTGACCAGCTTTCAACCAATACATTGCCTGAAGTCGGAGAAACTGTTCAGATACCACTTGATTTTATCAGGAACGATGGCATCAGTTTTACCATCCGGGCCAAAGCAATATCAAACATCAACGGTCCTGTTTTCCTGAAAGACCTGAAAACAAATATTACACAGGATCTCACTGTGGATCCGGTTTATGCATTCACTTCGGCTGCCGGTGATCCTCCCGGTCGTTTTCTGTTGACTTTCAGCCATGTCGGAATCGGCGAAACCAGCAACACCCGGCCCATTTCGGTCATTTCGGCAAACAACACCATCTTAATCAGTGACAAAGCCGGAACGCTCCTCTCAGGCGAAGTTTTTGTATATAACATGATGGGACAGCTCATTCAACAACAGAAACTGACCGGAAACCTTACAAAAATAACCCTGAATACCGGTACCGGCTATTATCTGGTAAAAGTGGTCACCAGCGATCAGACCAGCTCAGTAAAAATTTTTATTAATAAGTAACTTCCAATATCATGAAAAAAACACTCAATTCCCTCCTGCTTTCTTTGTTTCTGCTCTGTTGTATGGCAATTGCCCAAAGCGGGCTGGCCCAGGCGCCGCCGCCTCCTCCTTCCGGCGATAAGGGTTCCGCATCCAATAAAGGTCCCGGAGGTGGTGCCCCCATCGATGCAGGCCTTGTCCTTACCCTGGCAATGGTAGCAGGTTTTGGCAGCTGGAAGCTGCTTAATGCAAAGCGAAGGAAGAACACCATTTAAATTTACGATTTACGATTGACGATTTACGATTGACGATTTGCGGATTTTGAAGAAAGAATCTTTGCATGGCACGACGTATTGTTGGCATCCACCAAAAACTTCCTTTTTTTGAAAGTTTACCTCTAAGTTTCCAACACCTCACCGCCATGTTCGGGGGTACAGTACTGGCCCCGGTACTTCTTGGAGTTGACCCCGGGATCGCATTGCTGATGAATGGGATTGGCACCCTGCTCTATGCGTGGGTTACCAAAGGCGGCATTCCTGCCTACCTGGGTTCCAGTTTTGCTTTTATTGCACCGGCAACTTTGGTCATTGGCGTTTATGGCGGTTATAATCATGCCCAGTCGGGATTCATCTTTTTCGGGGTATTTTTCATCCTGATGTCGTTTGTTGTAAAGCATTGGGGAATCAAGTGGATAGATATCGTAATGCCACCTGCTGTGATGGGGGCGGTGGTGGCCATCATCGGGCTTGAACTTGCTCCTGTTGCTGCTCAGCAGGCAGGATTAGCCCCTCATCCTGCAGCGGTCGGAAAAATGGTTGAACCCTTTGTCATGGACGGCAATGTGCTCATTGTTTCAATGTCAACATTGTGTGTCGGTATTTTTGGTTCGGTAATGTTCAGGGGTTTTATGCAGGTTATCCCGATTTTAGTCGCGGTTTTTACCGGTTATCTGGTTGCCCATGCGATGGGTATGGTCGATACAACCGCAATCAGCAAGGCTGCCTGGTTTGCTTTGCCCCGCTTTCATTCGCCGGTATTTGATATTACAGCCATCCTTATTATTGCACCCGCCTGCATCGTTACCCTTACCGAACACATCAGCCATCTGATCGTTACCGGCAGGATCACCGAAACTGACCTGATGAAAAAACCCGGGCTTCACCGGTCATTGCTTGGCGATGGAATCAGCAACGTTTTATCCGGGTTTGCCGGGTCAACCCCCAATACAACTTATGGCGAAAATATCGGGGTGATGGCCATCACCCGGGTCTATTCCGTTTGGGTCATCAGGGGTGCAGCGATCCTCGCCATTCTCTTTTCCTGTATTGGTAAGGTCTCTGCTGCCATTTCAACCATTCCCGTTCCTGTGATGGGTGGCATTACCTTGCTATTGTTTGGCGTAATTGCCATGCAGGGGTTGCGGATGTATGTTGCCCAAAAGGTTGACTTCAGCAAAAACCGCAACATGGTGCTGGGCGCCATCACATTTGTTGCAGGAATCAGCGGCGCAGGGATCACTATCGGATCAGTACAGCTCAAAGGAATGGCACTCGCTGCCATCACAGGAATTATTTTATCACTGATTTTCTGGATATTTGACAAACTGGGAATAATGAACCCGGAGACGGAATGAAAAAAATAATGCAGATAAATGCCTTGAAATGATTATATTCGTAGGATGCTAATCGGCTCCCCTATGAGGAAAAAAATCGCATTGTCCTTATTGTTGTTCCTGGTATTTGGTTTTTCCAGCCATGCATGGGTTTATCCTGAGCACAGGGATATTACGTTGCATGCCATTCAAAAACTTGATCCGGCCCGCCGGGCCTTACTTGATCAACTCTGGAGCCAGGCAAGAAAGGGTTATGAATCCAGACTGGATCCGTCTGTAGCCGATCTGACACAGGGTGTACATCCGAAGTATCTTGATTATGCCGCCTGGCCGGCAATCGGTGGCGACCATTCCACCTCTCCCGAAAATCTGGTGTATAACATCCTTCAAACCGAATGGATCCTGAAAGTAGCTGATATTGCAGCCCGGCTCAAAACGGGTCTGGCTGATGCCAATACCCGGAGTGAACGTATCAACCGGTTAAGGGATTCCGATCTCAGGCTGTTGCGTGCCGATCCTGAATACGTTTCAAGGGCTGGCGGCAACAACGGGCATTTCATGCTTGCGCTTCCAAATGTGCGTATTTCAGCAAGTGCATATTTTGACAGTTGTTTCAGGGAAGGATGTGAACTCAACACGATTGGGACATACAAATGGTTTCATGCCAGTGCCCTCATGAAAGCAAGACGACTATCAGAAGGGCAACTGACACCTGAGCAACAGTCGGCGCTGGCTTTGTCGGCGCTCGCGGACGAGGCATTTGCCCTCCATTTCCTGGAGGATAGTTTTGCTTCCGGCCATGTAGCGGGTGTGTGGGGAGATGCCTCTCAGCGAAAAGGCACCCACGATTACTATGATGAAAAAGGGTTGAAACTGAACACCTGGAAGGGTGACCAGATCGTGCTGATGGGCGATGCCTATATCCGCCCTGAAGATATCGACAGGGCTGGCAATTCAGTTCAAATAAGCCTTGAACAATTTCTGGATGCAGCCAGTGGTTTAAACAAGTCTCCTTTAGTCACCAGAGAACCAATCTTATTTACCCCCGATACATTCAATGTTGGTAAAGCCGTTTACATGCCCTTCCGCTTTTTAGAACCGGTGTTCGACTCATTATTAGACATCATTCTTATCACAACACCGGCACCAGGTCTTGCCACCGGATTGGGGGAACTTCCCAGGTTCAGGTCTGAACTCGGTCCTTTTATCGGAATTGCACCTGCTGCAAGGATTTCCATATACAACGGAGGGTTTGGCGAATCTCAAAACACGGCAGGTACGGTGCCAGCGCTTGAAGTAGGCATTCGCATCGGACTTGGCATGGAGGGTGTGTTGAATGAATCCGGTGACGGGTTGGTATTTCTTGATCTCGGGTGGAGACAAGACGGAGTTTCTTCCATGAACTTTGCCAATGAACCAGCCCTGAAAGATTTCAAGGCCTTTTCTTGTGCCATTCCAAGCCGCGATGCTTTTTATGCCCGGCTCCGGCTACCTTTTTGCGTGGTCCCCGGCGACCTGCTGATTGGGGTTCCATTCCTTTACCTTGTTTCCCCGAAAACCATGGATAAAATGATCGTAGCAGCCGGTAACGGGGGGCTGCTCCCATGGCAATTGGGGATGATCACCCCCATCGGAAGGTTTCAGTTCATCCTGGGAAGAGAAGTCGGGTTGTGTATGTATGGCACGGGCCGGGGACCTGATTCTTTTCTGATCCCTGATGAAGAAGAAGATTCCGACTATCAGATACTATTTTCAATGTATTCCACACAAATTGATTTCCCGATTCTGGAATACCGGCCATTCCGTACCTTTTCATCCAGGCAAAGCGCGAGCCTGGTTTTGCAGATCAATGCAGGATTAGATATTCCGGGCAAAGTTTCTGTTATCAGTGAAGCCACAGCAAAACCTTCCCTGAAAACAGCCTGGTTTATAGGGTTCAGACTGGCTTTTGACTGGAGATATTATTTTTCAAAAAATAAATCCTAATTTTAAAAAACTGAGCCATGAAACGTTTTGTATTTTCTGCAATCTTATCCCTGGCCATCCTTTCAACCACCCTTGGCCAGTTGCCCAATGGCAGCATTGCCCCCGATTTCACCCTGCAGGACATTAATGGAAACACCCACCATTTGTATGATTACCTCGATTCGGGTAAAGTAGTGATCATCGATTTTTTTGAAGTTTTGTGCGGCCCATGCTGGATGTATCACGAAAGTCATGCGCTGGCCCATGCCTACAATGCCTGGGGACCGCAGGGAACCAACGAACTGATGGTTCTTGAGGTGGAAGGCATCAAAAGTTCTGTTAACCAGATCAAGGGCATCGACAAGCCAACCTTAGGCAACTGGACAGAAGGAGAACCTTTCCCGTTTATTCCTACCTGTGCGCCGAACAATGTCAAAATTGTCGGGGATTATATGATAAATTTCTTCCCGACTATCTATATGATTTGCCGTGACCGGCGCGTAACGTTATTAGGCCGGGTTGATACTTCGGTGATCCATAAACGGATGCATCAATGCCCGTCAGCTCCTTCAGACAGCCTTTACCTCGATCTTTTAACCATCGATTCAACAAAAACAGTTACCTGTGCAAATGCTATTCATCCCTATCTGAAATTTCAGAATTATGGTACCCGAACCATTACGAGCGCCAAAATAAGCGTGTCATTCGACAATCAGGCAGCTGAAACACTCAATTGGTCAGGGAACCTGAAAACTTATGCAACCTTATCGTTTGATGGGAAAAATTTCACCCAGGTAACCGATGGATCGCATGTGATCAGGTACGTGATATCTGAGCTGAATGGTTCATCCACCGGGTTTAAAAGTGATACGATCAGCATCCGTTTTTCCAACATCCAGAATTACCTCCCTTTACCTTACACCCAGGATTTTACGGATCCACTGTTCCCCTATAACAAATGGACCATCAACAACCCCTATAAAACAATCCCGACCTGGGAACGCGCCGATCTCGGATATGCCAGGGCTTTGAGAATTCCGTACTTCAAAATTCCGATGGATTACAGAAGTGACCTGTATCTGCCAGGCCTCTCATTTTCAGGCTTTGGAAACCCTTGCATGAGGTTCGATATTGCATGTACCTATAACAATTCGGTGATCCACCAGGCTGGTTACGATTTGATTCAATTCAGCTATTCCGTCAATTGCGGCAACACCTGGGAACTGATAACCAATATATCTTCCATCGATTACCAGTCGGCTCCGAACGACTCAACCTATTTTGTTCCCACCGATTCGCAATGGAAGCCTGTGGTGATCAATCTTCCCAATCTTGCCAACAAGGAATCCGTCATGTTCCAGCTTACATCCGGCCCGGCTGAAGGGAATAATATGTACCTGCGTAACATCCGGTTTGAAAATACAGAAGGCATCAATGACCTGAACAGTCAGTCCGGGATTGTTGTTTACCCGGTTCCGGCAAATGATGTGCTTCATATACAGTTTATGAAACCAACTGGTAAAGCCAGGTTCGGGGTGTTCAATCAAACCGGAATGGAGGTTTTATCTGTTGAGTATACCGGTGGCAAAGAAGCTCTGCTCGGGGTTTCAAACCTGGCACCCGGCTCTTATGTATTGAGGATTACCACTACAGAGTATACCGTTACACGAAAAATATTTATTGAATAGTGTGATAACATTTCAGGTTGTCATTACATAATCTCCCGACCATGAAAAATCTGATGATCAAACTCAGTTTATTTTATTTAATGGTTTTTTTAGCCTTCCAGAGTTCTAATGCCCAGAATTCGTATGATGATATTTTGCTGGATGCCATTAAAATCAATGACTTTCCTATCATAAAAAGGGCTGTAAGCCTTGGGGCGGATGTCAATGCAACCGTTAATGACGGAGAAAAATCAATGCTTATGCTTGCGGCTTATCAGTGCGACGGGAAAATCCTGGAATTTTTGGTCGAAAACGGGGCAAATCCGGATTTTATCTCCTGGGATAATAAAGGGGCATTAGACATGGCCATACAACTTGGTAAATGTCACCAGGTTGCCACCCTGTTGAAAATGGGGGCAAAAGCAAATACGAAAATTGATGCATCATGGATTTCCGAATCAAGGTCTGCAAGGGAAAATCTTGATGTGCTTAAAATATTGTATGCTTATGGCATACCTATTTCAATTCCTGCGGATACTTTGGAAAATCTTACCCGCAGATATCAAAAATCAGAGGGTGAAGAATTCAAACAATTCATGGTTCACCCCTTTGTAGACTTTGAGGTGTTATTTAAGAATAACTTATCCAGGTGCATCATCAATCACCTGGATGATTCCGGCCGGAATAAGGTTTTCGCACAGAACCGGACATTGGTACACCTGGCTGTGCTCT
Source organism: uncultured Bacteroidales bacterium (assembly GCA_903875045.1). Lineage (GTDB taxonomy): Bacteria > Bacteroidota > Bacteroidia > Bacteroidales > FEN-979 > CAIVAT01. The sequence continues at coordinate 27,972 of CAIQUS010000198.1, read as the reverse complement.
ATGACGATCCCGCAGTGTTATCCTATTTGATTTCCCTGAAATTTACATTAAATGACAACGACAGTTTGGGCAGAAGCCCGCTGCATTATGCTGCTCTGTTGCAGAATGTCACCCTCGCAAATATTTTAACAGACGCAGGGGCAGATGTTAATCAACAAGATGCTGACGGCCAGACACCGATGGATATCGCCCAAAGGTTAAATAACATTGAAATCATACATTTATTGACCTTGAAAAATGCGGTGCGGGGAAAGTCAAATGCCACATCGTCGGTAAAAATCAACCTGGCCCCTTTTGGCGGTTATGATTATGCTGCAATTTCGCCGAAAAACAAATTCATTTTGACCAGTACCTATCATACATTGCGAATTTGGGATGTAGGCTCAGGTAAAATCCTGAAGGAATATATCCTGGATAATTCTATTGAATCAGCAAAATTTTCCCCTGATGAACAGTTTATCGTAGCAAAGACTGCCGACAGGCTAATTCTGATTGAGGTTGCCACCGGGAAAGAGGTCAGAACCATTTTTGATGAAACGATTTGGACCCCCATACAAAAAACGGATGAAGATGGAATGACGTGGGATACCCTGGTCGAATTTCCGCAATATTCAGATATTTGTTTTTCGCCAACCGGGTTCCTTTTGGCATACATTCATGGCAATAAAATCAAATTAGTTGACCTGAAAAATGGAGCATTAATCAACTCATGTTTCTGGAATCCGGAAAGCGGTATGACCACTGTCCGGTTCTCCCCGGATGGCAGGATTATTGTGAGCGGAGGCCAGGATGGAACGACCAGGTTGTGGAATCCTGAAACAGGAGAAAAAATTCAATTTTACAATCAAAACGAATCGGAAGTAGTTTCGGTTTGTGTCTCCCCCGATGGGCAGCAGGTCCTCACAGGCAGCAACGATAGTATCATGCGGCTGTGGGATATTCTTTCACGTAAAGAATTATGCAGGTTCCATTTGAATAACAACCGTATTGATGTCTCTTTTTCTTCCGACGGCAAATATGCACAATCATCTGCACATGATTTGCAAAATGGCAGTGTGAAAATTTGGGACCTCCGCTCAAAAGCAGAATTAAAATCTCTTAAAATATATCCTTTTGTCAACAATGGATTTGACAACAAAGAGGCATCTGTTTCCCCGAATGGGCAATTTATGCTGAACTTTAAGAAGGGACCGGCCTTTGAACTTTGGGATATTTTTAACGGTACCCTGATCAGGACCTTTGCCGTCAACAATGTTGAAAGAATAAATACCGCGATTTTTTCACGGGATAACAACAGCGTTCTTGTCGGATCTCAACCTGACCCCCAGTTTTACCCGGCAACATCTTCTGAAAATAATTTTAACCTTAAATTGTGGACGCTAAACGACTTAATTCCCTTTAAAAACTTTAAAAACAGTTCCGAACCGATTCAGGCTGTCGGTTTCTCCCGGGATGGCACCAATGCGCTTTCAGCCAGTAGCATGGGAGTCGTTAAGGTTTGGGACATTAAATCAGCAAATCTTAGTAACACAATAAAGTTTGATCCTGACGGATCAGGCCTGAGCATGAGAGGCACCCACAAATTTCTTTTTTCACCGGATGGTAAATATTTGTTATCTGTTGCCAAAGAGTTATGCGATGATCTATCCCGATTGGAATTTGATTCAATATATCCGGGTGATTCTGTAAAACTCTGGGAAATAAACACCGGAGCGCAAAATAAATCTATTTATGATGACGACATGGAGTGCCGGAACAAATCTGTCTGTTATTCTTCAAGCAGCAACCTTTTTGCAACAGGCGATGGAATTCAAAAATTAAATATCATGGATATAAATGGAGAAGGTTTGATCAAAAAAATCCGTCATTCCCCCGTTGGTATTCCGATTTGTTTCTCTCCTGACCATAAAATAATAGCTACCTGTGATTTTATGGAAAAGATGAGATTATTGGATATTTCTTCCGGAGAGATCATCTCAGAGATTTTATCTAAGGGTCATTTGGGTTGTTTTTCCACAGACGGTGCTTATTTCCTGTTTGACAGCAATAATGATATCGTAGTGTGGGATTGGCAGCAATCAAAGGAAATTAAACGGTTGAAAGGCCATACAGAATTGATCACCTCACTTTGTGTTTCACCTGATGGAAAATTTGTGTTGTCGGCAAGCAACGACCGGACAATAAAATTGTGGAACTATGCTGCCGGGAAAGAGATCGCTACCCTGATCAGCGTTGATTCTGCCAACTGGCTTGTGACCACTCCTTCCGGATTGTTCGATGCCTCACCAGGAGCCATGCAGCAAATGTATTTTACAGCGGATATGGAAGTCATCGGATTTGATGCGTTGAAAGACCGTTATTATGAGCCGGGTTTGTTATCAATATTGCTTGGTTTTAATAAAAAGAAGTTCCGGCATCCTCAGTCCATGCCTAACGGGGAATGAGGAACGATATCTTCCTTGCACAATCATTGAACAATATAGAAACAGCTCTTCCGGGGAAAACATCACAGAAACGTTACAAAGAAGAGCAGAAGAAATTATTCTTATCTTTAATTATCATCATTTTAACTGACATTGGAGGGACACATGAAAAAACAAACGTTGATTTCAACGACAATCCGAAGAATTTTTAAAACCGGGGCAGGACTTCTTTTATTACTTTCTGCAATTATTGTGATCTCTTCCTGTAAAAAGAAAAAACCAGACCCTGAATGTATTCCGTTTACTTCCGGTGGTTTAGAGGTGGTAAGCCGGACCGAACGCACAATAGAGGAGGTTGATAATCAGTTGATGTTGCTTCCCAATGATTCCACTGCTTATGATTACAGTGACTTTTATCAGGAAACAATGGCACAATTCCCCAACTCGCTTGGGATCAGGCCTATAGCACATGAAGTAGTGAAGTATACCTCAACCGATAATAACGGAAATCCGATTCAGCTTACCGGACTGCTCATTTATCCCTGGAGCTCTTTCGGCAAGATAAGCGCCCCGATTGTTTCGGTCAACCACGGTACACAGTTGCAAAAGAAGTATTCACCCTCCAAATGGAAAACCGCCAGCACGAGCGATTGGAAAAATTTTCCCGAAATGGCCATTGCCGACATCATGGCGATCTGGTACGGATGGATCATCATCATGCCCGATTATCAGGGAATGGGCGATGATGTGAATGAAAATCATCCTTATGTGATCAGGGAGAGACTTGCCAATGCCACGGCTGATATGGTGGAAGCAGCGCAAAAATCACTCAGCTGTGAATGGAACTCTTATGTGAAATGGAATGGTCAGACCTTTCTTTACGGATATTCTGAAGGCGGATATGTTACCATGGCTGCGGCCAGGGAACTTGAGTCAAGAAATGTAAGCCTCAAGGGTGTTGTTTGCATGGATGGACCTTATGATCTGTCGGGCACCATGCTTCCTGTCATGCTAAAGGATACCGCCTTCCCGGTTCCCTATTTTTTACCGATGATGCTGGTAGGTTATCACACCATCTACCCGAATATATTTCCATACGAAGCCATTCTGAAAGAGCCATACCGGACCGATATCCCGAAATATACCACCGGATTTTATGATGAAACGGTGGTAAATGGTATAATGCCTTCGGATAAGATCTTAAAAAAGATATTTACCGATGCATACCTCGATTCATTGAATAATCCAAACAGTCTGGCATACAAGGCAATGGCTGAGAATAATTCATTTATTGGCTGGACCCCGAAATCACATTTGCTGCTCTGGCATTGCCAGAATGACGATTGTGTTCCCTATGGCAATTATACGGCTGCGAAAAAAAGGTTTACTGAACTCGGCCTGGCAAATATTGATTATACATCCTGGGAACCTGTTCACCCAAAAAGCGGCACCGTTCATGTGGCCGTTGCCCCCCGCGCCTTTTATGAAGGATCGCGATGGATATATCATCACACCAAATGAAAGCACACAACTTTTTACAGAAAGCCATCCTTGTTATCGGGGTGGCTTTTTTTTTGATGGAATTTATTAACAAACGGTTGACCTTTATCTTTTTACCCGATTAAGGAGAAAAAATATTATATGGATTCAAACAATCAAACCCCAACTCTTCCAGAAGAAACCGTGTTCCATAAGATTTACTATGTGAGGGAGGAAAAGGTGATTTTTGACGTTGATCTTGCTGTTTTATATGGGGTTTCGACAAAAGTTTTAAAACAGGCCGTAAAAAGAAATATTAAACGGTTTCCACGAGATTTTCTATTCCAATTGACTTATGAGGAATTGGTGAACTTGAGGTCACAAATTGTGACCTCAAGTTGGGGAGGTTCACGTTATCTGCCTTATGCTTTCACAGAACAAGGAGTTGCTATGTTATCAGGCATTCTTAATTCCGATCGAGCCATCAGTGTCAACATTGCCATTATGCGTGCATTCGTCCATTTCAGACGTGTGCTGGAAACCAACAGTACTCTTGCCAGAAAGATTGGTGAACTAGAATCCGCCGTTGCCGCCCATGATGAGAAGATCACACTGATCTTTCAGGCAATCAAACAGATGATCAAAAAGAAAGAAGAGCCTCCAGCACCCCGCAGCACAATTGGTTACCGGATCGGGAAGGAAGAGAAGTGATGAAATTATTTGTACATTTGTTGTAGATACCGGCACCAACATGCACCATGTAACTTCGATTAAACAATATGTAACCACCCTGGGAATGGTTTTCCTGCTGGTTGTGAATAGTTTATATTCTCTGGCTCAGTCATACTCCGGAGCCCCCACCGTACAGGATTGCCTTGGCGCCATTCCGGTATGCCAGCCCGTGTATACGACACTGGCTTCCTATACCGGGCATGGAAATGTTTATCCTGAGATCAGGGCCAACAGTGTATGCCCGCTTTGTATGGACGGTGAAAAAAATGATGTGTTTTACATCATCACCGTTCAAACCAATGGGATCCTGAGGTTCACACTTACACCGAACAATGCGTCCAACGACTACGACTGGTCTCTTTTCAACATGACCACCGCAGGATGTGATCAGATATATACCAACGCATCAACCCTTCAGGTGAGTTGCAATTCGTATGGAGTTACCGGTACCAACGGACCAACCGGTATCAGTACTGCACTTGGTAACAACCTGAACTGCAACGGTCCGGGTGCAGTTGGGAAAAAATTCAATAAGGATCTCATGGTACTGGCCGGACAAACGTATGTATTGAATGTGAGCAACTGGTCAAGCTCCAACCAGTCGGGATATACGCTCGATTTCAGCGGATCATCGGCATCCATCTTTGACATCACCCCTGCCACCATCGACTCCATTGCTCAAACGGTATCGTGCGCAGGATCCGACAGTCTGTTTTTCCGTTTTTCGGAAAATGTAAAATGTGCTGATATTTTCAACCACCCCGAAAAATTCACCCTCACAGGCCCGGCCGGGACCTATACCATTACCGGTGTCACTTCCACAGATTGCGCAACCGGTGCCACCAACGGAAGAAGCTGCACCATTGCGGCTGTACCCAAACTCGGCGCCGGCAGTTACACGCTGAATATCGCAGGGGATGTACGTGATCTCTGCGATAATATCTGTGTTTACCAGGGATATCCCTTCCAGCTGAATGAAATCAATGCACCCGTTGTATCAGCAGGGAATGATACCACGGTGGCGAACGGAGTCATCATCACCCTTCACGGGGCCGCATCAGGGGGCGCCACCCCATATACCTATCATTGGGAGCCTGCCGGTTTGCTTGTCAACCCAAATGTTGCGCAACCTGTTACCGTTAACCTGGGGGCTTCGGTCAACTTTCTGCTGAATGTGACCGACAATGCCGGTTGTCATGGAAATGCCGATGTATTGGTTACGATAGTCGGCGGCCCGCTTGGAGTCACAGCCACGAGTACCCCCGGTACAGTTTGTGCAGGAGAGTCTACGCTCCTTGATGCGATGGTTTCCGGCGGAAGCGGGAACTACTCCTTCTCCTGGACTTCAAATCCTCCCGGATTTACATCAAATCTTCACAACCCGACGGTTTACCCGGTTACAACCACAACCTATACTGCTCAGATCAGCGATGGTTTCAGCACCATCTCAGGAAGTACGATTGTAAATGTCAACCCCAACCCTCTTGCCGGCGCCGGACAGAATACAAGTATCCCTTATGGCACAAGCACCACACTTTATGGATCAGCCACAGGCGGGTCGGGCAATTACAGTTACTACTGGACCTCAAACCCTCCCGGGTTTTCTTCAACCAATATCAATCCGACGGTAACAAATCTCACACTTACTACGATATTTTCACTCATTGTTACTGACAATGCCACCGGATGTGTGAGTGAGCCGGCCCGGGTCACTATCTCGGTAACCGGAAGTCCCCTGGCGTGTAACCCGGTAGCAACCCCGGCTATTCTTTGCAAAGGCGAAGCCTCAAAATTACATGCCATGGTTGGCGGCGGATCCGGAAATTACACCTATTCCTGGACCTCTACACCCCCGGGATTTACCTCACAGGTTGCCGATCCGTCGGTTATTCCCGATGAAACCACCAGTTATTATCTGACCATCAGCGATGGGTTTAATACTGCATCGGGGCTGGTGAATGTGCAGGTGAAACCACTCCCGTTAATCCTCAACTGGCCTGCAGACACGACGGCTTGCATTTATGAAAAAGTAACCCTTGATGCTGGAAATCCCGGCTCCACCTATTACTGGTCGAACGGGGCAACTACGCAAACGATCGATGTAACCACCACAGGTATCGGCAACGATGTTCAGTTTTACCGGGTAAAAGTGCTGAATGAACAAGGATGTGTAGATTCAGCCGATTCCAAAGTGAGTTTCTCCTTTTCGGCCTGTACCGGAATTGAGGAGCTGTTGACTGAAAGTTCGCTGACCGTTTATCCCAACCCCGGCAGCGGCCACCTGCATCTTGAAGCAAGATCACCGGGGCAGTTCATGGAGTTGACCATCACCACGATTGTTGGTGAAACAGTCATGACCGACCGTATCGAATTTTCGGAAGGAAAACCCCTTACACGTGACTACGATCTCTCACGGTTTCCAAAAGGCCTTTACCTGGTTACACTCAGGAGCAACGAGTTTGCGAGGACCGTGAAATATATCAACCGGTAGATTTTCTATCAATTTTCAAGCGCTGGTTTAAGGACCAGAATAATAAATGTATGCCAACATGAAAAAAATAATTGCTTTATCTTTTCTAGCCTTCCAAATGGCCATGGCAGCCGTGAATGCCCAGGATATAAAACTTGACGATGTGCTTAACGCTTATTATAAAGCCACTGGCATCGCGATGATGAAGGACTGGACTTCAATCCGGGTAAACGGCACCACCATTGAAGATGGAATAGAATATCCTTTTACCAGGATTCAAAAGAGACCATTGAAACTTCGGGAGGAAACAGATACCCAGGGAAACAAAACCATCAGCAGTTTCGACGGGAAACAAGGATGGATGGTCGACCCCAGGTTTGGAACATCTGCACCTGAGGATATGACTGCCGATCAGATGAAGGAGATGAAAGAACAGGCTGATATGGAGGGAGCCTTGTATCATTGGCAGGAGAAAGGCCACCTGGCAGAATTCCTTGGAAAGGATGAAATGGAAGGCACCTCCGTTTACAAAATAAAAATAACCAAAGCCAGTGGGAATATTGAAACATACTTCATTGATAGTGAAAGCTTTATTCTGTTGAAAACATCATCAAAAGTCAAAATCGATGGCAACGATCTCGAAAGTGATACCTTTTATTCCGATTATAAGGAAGTTAGCGGGGTGCAAATCCCCAATTATGTGCTAAACAGGCAGGGGGAAAACACTGCTTCCCAAATTGTCATTGATAACATAGAAATTAATCCTGTGATCAGCGATAGTCTGTTTGAAAAGCCGGTTGTAAAAATCAAGCCCTAAAAACATGAAAATATGAAATTTTGTAAAACATATTTTGTCGCCTTTATCTTGTTTATGGGGGCAGAACAGTTGCAGGCACAAAAGCCTGTAAAAGTTGATGGAAACACTTTTGGTGATATTCAGGCCAGGCAGATAGGACCGGCCAGGATGAGCGGCCGGATAACAGCCATGGATGCCGTGGACCGGAACCCGGCGCTCCTTTACGTGGGAGCGGCAAGCGGTGGACTTTGGAAATCAAAAAACTACGGCACAACCTTTAAACCGGTTTTCGACAAGTACAACCAGTCAATAGGAGCGATCACCATTGACCAGCAACATCCTGACACAGTTTGGGTGGGTACCGGTGAAGTTTGGGTAAGGAATTCCGTGTCGGTTGGTGATGGAATATACCGGACAAACAATGGCGGAGAAGACTGGAAAAAAATGGGTCTGGAAAAAACAGAGCGCATTGCAAAAATCCTGGTTCATCCGGAAAATTCAGAGATTGTATTTGCTGCCGCACTTGGGAATCTCTGGAATTCCAGCCCTGACCGCGGACTTTACAAAACCTCCAACGGGGGAAAAACCTGGGACAAGATTTTTTATATTGACGAAAATACCGGCTGTTCTGATGTGGCCATCGACTGGAAAAACCCCGACATCCTGTACGCCGGAATGTGGGAGTTCCGGCGTACGCCCTGGTCATTCAGTTCCGGGGGAAAAGGAAGCGGGCTTTACCGCTCGGCAGATGGGGGTAAAACCTGGAATAAAATAACCAAAAACATGCCCGAAGGAATGCTTGGAAGGGTTGCCGTCTCCGTTTCACCGGTTAAATCAAGCCTGGTCTATGCCCTTATTGAATCAGAAAATACAGGGCTGTACAAATCCTCCGACCAGGGGAATTCCTGGAAACTGCTTACAACATCTGAAGCCGTCAACGACCGCCCTTTCTATTTTTCAAACCTTGCCCCAGATCCGCTCGACACCAATGTTATCTACAAGCCGGGTCTGTACCTTAATAAAAGTACCGACGGAGGAACAACTTTCAGCCCTGCCGCTGTTGAAGGCGGTAATTACCACATGGACTGTCATGCCGTTTATATCAGTAAAAAAGACAATAGTTTTATATATATGGGAACCGACGGAGGCGTTTATTATTCAATGGATAAGGGAAATACATGGAGACATATCCGCAGCCTTCCTGTTTCCCAGTTTTATCATGTGAGCGTTGACAAGGCAGATCCTTTCAAAGTATATGGAGGCCTTCAGGATAACGATTCATGGTATGGCCCATCGTGGAACTCAGTTGCGCTTCCTAACGGAGGCTGGAATTCTATTGGGGGTGGCGACGGCTTTTACGTTTACTGCGACAAACTCGATCCGACTATTCTTTATTCACAGGTACAGGGTGGAATAATTTTCCGGTATTCCCTGAGTTCAGGTGAATTCAAATCATTGATCCCCTCCATGGACAAAGATACCAAAGAGCTTCGGTTCAACTGGAACACACCGGTTATATTCAGCCCTGTATGCAACCGGTTCTATGTTGGTGCCCAGTATCTGTTTAAAACAAACAACCGCGGCGATTCCTGGACACGCATCTCCCCCGACCTGACTACTGATGACCCTAAAAAGCTCAATCAGGAGGAATCAGGAGGCCTTACGTCAGATAACACATCCGCCGAAAACCACTGTACCATATTTACCATCAACGAATCACCATTGGACAGCCTGATTATTTGGGCTGGCACCGATGACGGGAACCTTCAGGTTACTTCCGATGGAGGAAAATCATGGACAAATGTGGTGAAAAACATACCGGGTTTACCGGCAAACACCTGGTGTTCTTACGCCGAACCCGGCCGGTTTGAAAAAAACACAATTTTTGTAACCTTCGATGGGCATCGGACAGGAGATAAAACTCCATACGTTTTCAGATCAAATGACCTTGGAAAGACATGGACTGCACTGGCCGATTCTTCGGTCAAAGGATATTGTCACGTGATCAGGCAAGATCCGGTAAACCCGGATCTGCTTTTTCTTGGCACAGAAGGAGGACTTTTTTTGTCGGTGGACGGCGGAATAAACTGGTCGTTTTTCAATGGGAATGTGCCAAAGGTACCGGTTATGGATATGGTGATCCATGAGGGGGAATCATCATTGGTCCTGGCTACCCATGGAAGGGGAATTATGATCATTGATGATCTCTCTCCGTTGCGGCAGATTTCAAAAAAAGTATTGGACTCGGAGGTGGCTTTCCTTAAGCCAAAAGATTACATTAGCAGGGAAGGCACGTTTATTGAAATGTGGACCGGCGATGATGAGTATGTAGGACAGGTTCCAAAAGCAGGTGTACCTATTATCTATTATTTGAAAAAACGACATATTTTTGGAGATCTCCATTTGGAGATTTACGATGCCGGCGGGAAAATGATCAGGAAACTTCCTGCGGGAATTCGCAAAGGGATTAACATAGTACACTGGATTACTGACATGAAACCTCCCAAAATTGCTGTTGCTACCAATACAGACTTGTCAGGGTATGCATTGTCGGGTCTGAAATATCCTCCGGGCGAATACACTGTTAAATTATTTCGCGATAAAGAAGTTTATGAATCAAAAATCCGCCTGTTGCCCGATCCAAAATCGGACTATTCTGTACAGGACCGCGAAATCAGGCAGAATGCGGTCATGAAAGCATATAACCTCCTGGAATCACTGGCCAACACTGATCAACAGGCCAAAGAAGTCAGGGATCAGGCTGCCAGTCTGGCAAAAGCCACTTCCAAGATCCTCGCCAAGAAACTCCTGGACATATCTGTAAAAATGGACACATTGCACGGTAGAATTGTATCCGTGAATGAAGGTAAAATGACCGGAGAAGAAAGGTTAACCGAAAAGATCGCCATGCTGTACGGTAAAATGATCGAATACACCGGCCGGCCCACCGATTCTCAATTGCAGAGCCTTGAGGTGCTTTCCCTGGATGCAGAAAAAATCATCAGGCAGATGGATGTTTTTATCAACAATGAACTTCCCAAACTTAATCAGGAACTGCTTAAAGAAAATAAAACAGAGATAAAATTAAGCCAGCCTCCAATCGAAAACTAATACTTTTCAAACCATTGATTGAACGATCTTATTCTTTGATAAGTTCGATGGTATTGATTGTATTGCCGGCGTTGACTTTTAAAAAATACAACCCGGCAGGCAAATAGGAAAAGTCTTTGCGCCCGATGTATTTCCCGGTCCATAAAGTTCTTCCAAACTTGTCGGCCAGTTCGTAACGCTCACTCCCCGTCGCGTTTTTTAAAGCAATCCGATGCTGAAAAGGATTCGGATAAACGATCAGTTTTGTGTTTTTCAGACCGGGATTTTCATTGGTTCCCGTCGGTAAATTTATTCCAAAACCGGTGTCACATTTTTTTAGCCTGTAAACCGGTGCCGGACCGGTGGTATCATCTACCTCTGTATAATAAACCAGCAATGAATCATTGGTTGCAAGTGTTTCCGGATCTGTACGGATGCCGATGGAAGGATCGGAAATCATTCTGAAAATCGGGGCCAGGCTGTCGATTTTTGCAATCCAGATTTCACCGGGGAAGCACGCTGTTTCACATTCTGAGGAGGAGGTCATGAAGGAGATATACGATTGCCCGTCGTAAACACATGGTTCCGGGGAGCCGATTATTCTGTACACCGGATTTGACGAAGGACTGGTGAAGGCCATATACAGCGTATAATTGTTGCTCCCGGGCGAAACTTCTTTGAATATGCGTATCTCCTCCCCGTCGGCATTTGCAAAAATCATCCGGGAATTTTCGTGTTCAGGGGCACGCCACATATAGGGGCGTGAGTATACCTTGCCATTGTCAAAGGTGAGCTGAACCGGTAATGCGGGGTTGGCCGGATCAAACAAACCAACCTGATGATTGTTTTTAAGTACACCCGTTAAGAGTTGTTCATCACTGGCCCAGTGGGCATCTTTGAAATCGTGGATCCAATACTCGTGTGTCGGATTGTTCAGAAATTTATATTTGGTATAGTTGGTCAAGAGCGTTGAAATGTAATGGACTGCCAGAAATGTATCAGCCGGGTTTTTGGTGGCATGAGGGTTCATCCGGTGTGGCGCATCGAAAAGGGTACATAATGACCATGTGGATCCTGTTTCGGCAGCCAGCGAAATGTATCGTTTTCGGTTAAACTCTTTATTATAAACGATATAGGATCCATTCTGATCGTATCCCCACTCGCCACTGTTTGAAGTCTGGTCAATTGGAGTCAGGGTGCTGTCGATCAGTGTCTCTTTTCCGTCAGGAACAGTCAGCCCCCATGTGTTGGTGTCGAGATGGCATACCCATAACTTATCATCGTCCGGCGATTGCCAGCATATCCTTTTTCGTAAGGGGTCGATTTCAACGTCACATATTTTAGCATCCAGGCTGCTTACCAAAACATCATGTATCACAAATGATTGTGATTTCGTCTGAAAAAAAAGTAAAACCAGAAGAATGAAAAGCGGAAATTGAATTTTCATGCGAATAGTATAACATTTATCACACGTAACGGCAGTTCATAGATTCTTTACACGTAATGGCAACATGAAAGAGTAACCATCAAAATAAGCAATGACAAGTCTTTCAGTAAAAGGGAGTGAAGGTTTGTGAGACAAGAATGTTATGACATTGCAAATATATTAAAAAACAATGATGTTGTTTCATCATTTGAGTTGGCACAGTGTTAATCTGAAGAAGAATTTTATGTATGTTTGTTCAGCATTCAAATATGCCCGAACAACATGAACATCTGTTTGAAATTGTTGATTTTTTTGGTTGTGGCTGTAGTTGCCGGATGCGGCCACAAGGAAGTGCAGATCACTAATCCTGACATGCTGAAGGGAGAGAAAACTTTCGCCGTCCCTACCGGAACTGCCGCCGACCAGTTTGTACTTAAAAAATATCCTGATGCAAAAATCGAGTATTACAACAGTGTACTCGATTGTGCCATCGCTGTCAGGGATGGCAAAGCCGATGCCGCAGTATATGATCTGCCCGTTCTGAAAAACATTGCTGCCAAGAACGAAGGGCTGATCGTGCTGCCCGAATTGTTGTTCGATGATCAGTACGGGTTTGCAGTCAGCATGCAGGACACGCTGCTGAAAAAGGCCATGGATGAGGTGCTTGCGGAACTGAAAGCAGATGGAACTTACGATGATATGCAAAAACGGTGGTTCCCCGATCACGGAACCCCGGCACCGATGCCCGATATCAAACTCAGCAATGACAACGGTGTGCTAAAGTTCGGTACTGCCGCGGTAACCGAACCAATGTCATTTATGGATGGCAGTCAAAAGGTGGTCGGTTTCGATATCGAATATGCCTCCCGCATCGCAAAAAAGTTAGGGAAACAACTCGAAATCGTCGACATGGAATTTGGCGCAATGATCCCCGCGCTCATGTCGGGCAAAGTTGACATGATCGGCGCCGGACTCTCCATCACCGAAGAGAGAGCAAAGAAGGTGCTCTTCTCACAAAGCTACTATCCAAGCGGTATTGCGGCAGTAGTGAGAGACGTTTCAAAGGGTGTGTCTGAAGAGATGCCGGAAGAAACCACAACAAAGATGAGATCCATCGATGATATAAAAACGAAACGGATCGGCGTTTTACTCGGAAGTATTCACGACTCATACGCCACCAGGACATTTCCAAAGGCAACGATTTTACAGTATCAGAACCTCTCTGACATGCTTTTTGGCTTGAATTCAGACAAAGTGGACGTTGCATTTATGGACCACACCGCGCTGAAGGATATTTTCAGCAAAAACCAGGAGTTGGGTGTCCTGGCCGGGAATGTTTTTTCAGTCGACATTGCCGCCGGCCTGAACCAGGAAAATCAGCTGCTTCGCGAACAGTTTAATGCATTCCTGAAAGAGATCAAGGCAAGCGGGGTCTACAAGGATATGACCATCCGGTGGATGGATAAAGGTCTGGCCGACATGCCGGTTATCAAAAGCACCAACAAAAACGGGCAATTGAAAGCAGGTATCGTCAGCGACCTGGGATTGCCCACCACCATCATGAAAGACGGACGGCTGGTTGGCTTTGATATAGAACTTGGTCAAAGGTTTGCTGCCTCCATCGGGAAGGAATATGTCCCGATCGACCTGCAGTTCGGAGCATTGCTTGCCTCGGTCTCCACCAACAAGATCGACATGATCACCAGTTCACTGATGATCACCGAAGAGCGGAAAAAGCAGATTAGCTTTTCCGATCCCTATTACAATTCCGGGGTTAGCATTATCGCAAAGAAATCAAATATTGACCGTCCCTTTGCCCTAAGCGGAGATCCGGCAGCCGCCAATAAAACATTTTTCAAACAGGTTTCCGAAAGTTTTTACAACAACATCATCCTGGAGAAAAGATACCTGCACATCCTCAACGGATTAGTCGTAACCATGATCATTTCTGTCCTTGCAGCGCTGCTGGGAACCCTTATCGGCGGCCTGGTGTGTTATATGCGGATGTCGAAGCGAAGGCTCTTGTCCCGACCTGCCAGGCTTTACATCTCGCTTTTACGCGGAACCCCGGTGCTTGTATTGCTGATGATCATCTATTACGTGGTGTTTGCCTCTGTGAATATCAACCCGGTGTTCGTCGCTGTGATTGCCTTCGGGCTCAATTTCGGGGCTTATGTTTCCGAGATGTTCCGGACATCGATTGAAAGCATCGACCGGGGACAAACGGAGGCTGCCACAGCAGGTGGATTTTCAAAGATTCTGACCTTCACCTGGATCATCCTGCCCCAGGCATTGCGGGGCATCCTGCCTGTTTACAAAGGAGAATTCATCTCCCTGATCAAAATGACATCCATCGTAGGTTACATCGCCGTGCAGGATCTCACCAAAGCCAGCGACATCATCCGCAGCCGCACCTTCGATGCATTTTTCCCGCTGTTCATGGTGGCCGTTATTTATTTGTTCCTTGCCTGGCTGCTTTCCTGGGCACTTGGTTTTGTTGAAATCTCAGTGGATCCTAAAAGAAAACGCGCAAAAAAAATGATGGAGGTAACCGGATGATAAAAGTAACAAACCTGTCCAAACATTTTGGCGACCTGGTGGTGCTGAAGGATATCACCACTGAAATCCGGAAAGGAGAGGTCATTTCCGTTATCGGCCCGTCAGGAACGGGTAAAAGCACTTTCCTGCGCTGCCTCAACCTGCTTGAAATACCAACCGGCGGCACTATCCTGATCGATGGCATTCCGCTGCTCGACAAACACACCAATGTCCCGAAAATACGCCAGAAGATTGGCATGGTATTTCAATCCTTCAACCTCTATGCCCATCTTTCGGTGCTCGAAAACCTGACCATCGGCCCGGTCAAACTCCTGGGGAAAAATCGGGCCGAAGCGGATGCTAAGGCCATGGAACTGCTAAAAATGGTCGGATTGGCCGAAAAGAGATACAGCTTCCCCGATGAACTGTCGGGCGGGCAAAAACAGCGGGTGGCCATTGCCCGGTGCCTCGCCATGGAGCCCGAAATCATGCTCTTCGACGAACCAACATCGGCCCTCGATCCAACCATGGTCAGTGAGGTGCTCTCCGTGATCCGCCGCCTTTCACGGGAAGGCATGACCATGATCATTGTAACCCATGAAATGGAATTTGCTCGGAATACCTCCAGCCGGGTGTTTTACATGGATGAGGGAGTGATTTATGAAGAGGGAACCCCTGTGCAGATCTTCGATCATCCTCAGAAGGAAAAAACACAGGCATTTATCAACCGCGTGCGCAGTCTGAATTTCCGGATCAGGAGCAGGGACTACGATCTGTATGCCTTACAGGGTGAGATGGAAGTATTCTGCGAAAAACATCTGGTCTCAAAAAAAGTGACCGGCTACGTGGTGCACATTGCAGAAGAGCTCCTGGAACTGCAGACGGATTTTACAAACATCGAACTGAACCTCTCCTATTCCGAAAAGGATGGCGATGTGCAACTCGTGTGCGAAAGCACCGGCATGCCGGTAAACCCGTTGAAAGAGGACCTCCTTGAAGAAGATATCGCGTTAAAACTGATCCTCGGCCGGTGCAAAACCGTGGATTATACGTACACTGATGGGAAAAATATCCTTGTCCTCAAAATAAAGGGCGAATAGCATTTCAAATTACCGGCGGCCCGGTTACTTTTTCCATCCTGACGCTTGTAACCAGACTATTCTCCCTTAAACACATCCAAAACATTGTGTTCCCCTGAATGCTGATATTCCGGCACTGAAAAACCTTGCCGGTTCCTCCCGTTATAAGATCATTGGTGTAATTGGATGCCAAAAGGAAAATGGCAACTTTTTGGGAAATATTTCACCAAGAGTTTGCAATAATCGAAAAATAGCTAAATTTGATACAACGTATAAAACAACTGCCCCATCCTTGATGACCCCAAAACCTTACAGATCGAGAACACCCACTTCCAACCGTTTTCATAACTTCTTCATACTGACAGCAACAAAAGCAGGTCATCAGACAGGCTTCAACATACTGCTTATAAACCCAAACTTCCGGAAAATGAAAACACTGACGAAAAGAATGATCCCCTGCATGTTTATGTTGTTTCTTATCCCTTTCATCCTGGTGGCTCAAACAACTCCCCGCGAAATGGTGGTGGTTGAAGTGGGCACCGGCACATGGTGTTCGTATTGCCCGGGGGCTGCCATGGGTGCCGACGGCCTCCTTGCCGGCGGTCACAAAGTTGCCGTGGTTGAAAATCACAACGGCGATACCTATGCCAACGTTTATTCCAATGCCCGTAACACAAAATACGGCATCGTCGGATACCCTGCGGCAACCTTCGACGGTAGCCTGGTGGTTGTTGGCGGAAGCCGTACCACCTCCATGTACCCCAGTTACCTTACCAATTACAATGCTGCCATTGCCGTACCATCTCCGGTCAGGATGGCCATGACGGAGACACACAGCGGCCCTGACTATACCGTGACCCTGACCCTCACAAAAACCGACCCGGTTGTCTCCGCCAACCTGGTGTTGAATTTTGCCGTCATCCAATCGGGAATTGTACAAAACTGGCAGGGCCAGACCCACCTGGATCATGTAAACCGTCTGATGGTTCCGGATCAAAACGGGACCATCATAGACTTTACCAGCGGACCAGTCCAAACAGCTGTTCTGACCTTCTCCATGCTTCCCTCCTGGCCGATTGCAGCATGCGAATTCGTGGCCTGGCTGCAAAACTATGATGCCGGCCAGGGTAACTGCACGGGTGGCAACATTTATAAATGGAACATTTTCCAGGGAATCAAGCGCGGGGTGATCGACCTTTCCCCCGATTTTACCAATGCACCGGCCTTGGGTTCACCGGGTGTTGAAGTTACCTTTACCAATACCACTTCCGGTGGATATATCGGCGTTCCGGAAACATACCAGTGGCTTTTTGAAGGCGGTACTCCCGCCACCTCCACCGCTAAAAACCCAGTGGTTGTTTATGAAACCCTCGGTTCTTTTGATGTCAGGCTCATCGTTGATCGAGGCACCCAGATCGATACCATTGTACGGCCTTCCTGCATCACGGTCATCCCGGCAGATACCGCTTTGACGAATATCACGGTTGGAAGTGGAACGGGAAGATGTTATAATGCAACTCAAACCATCAGCCTTGCCGGGAACGGGACTCAATTCATGGTGGAAAATGGCGGGCATGCCACCTTCATTGCCGGCCAGGCCATCCACTTTTTACCTGGTACAATGGTGGCCAACGGCGGTTATGTTAATGGCTCCATCACGGCGAACGGTATTTACTGCATACCTGCGGCGATTTCGCTGGTGCAGAAATCCCTCGAAATTCCTGAAAACAGTTCTGCCTCCACACCTGATGCTTTGCTTTTCAAAGTCTATCCGAACCCGGCCCATGGAAATGTTACCGTTGATTTGTCAGGATTTAACGGATCCTCCGAGGTAAAAATGGAAATATTTAACATGACGGGCAAAATGGTCTCAGGCAGATCCATGCAGGGAAGCATGAAGCATCCCCTTCGGCTGGAAGGGTTACCTGCAGGAATTTACATCATCCGGGTCACCGGGAATGATCAAACCGGGTGGGCGAAAATGATTAAGCAATAAGCGGTTTTTGAATCTTACAAGGGAGATGCTGCCAGGGTCAGGAAGGCGGCCCGGTTACTTTTTCCATCCTGAAGCTTGTAACGAGCTCATTCCCCCTTAAACCCATCCAAAACATGGTGTTCCCCTGAATGCTGAGATTCCAGCATTCAAAAGCCTTGCCGGTTCCTCCCGTTATAAGATCATTTGTATAGTTGGTTGCCAAAAGGCTCCCGTATAGAAAATATAATCCATTATTGTCGGGTTTATTGATCCAATTACCACTATTATCCTGGTAATAGTAATTA
This sequence comes from uncultured Bacteroidales bacterium, assembly GCA_903875045.1. GTDB lineage: Bacteria > Bacteroidota > Bacteroidia > Bacteroidales > FEN-979 > CAIVAT01. The sequence continues at coordinate 9,659 of CAIQUS010000198.1, read as the reverse complement.
AAATGGCCATCTGCAAAATATTGCCAATAATGGTAACTGCTGTCAGGGTTGCCCTGGGTAGTGGATTTTCCGTACCAGGTTCCCACGAACTGGCTTGACAAAGAAACCGTTACCTTCTTATTGGTGTAAATTTTCGGATCGGGATACTCCACACCGTCAACCATAAATTTACTGACCGAATAGGTTAAGGTTTGCTGATCAACGGACTGGATTATGAACTCCAGATGAAAATTGCTGCCAAGGTTATTATTACCATCTATGATTATCCGATTGCCGTCGACACTGTATGTGTAGCTGTCGTTTTCCATCCAGGTTTTATTGTTCTCATCCAGGATAACTCCTGAGGCAAAGGTCTCCATGTTGCCTCCGTGGAACTTAAGAACAAATGATGCATCGGTGAGAATCGTCTTGCTGTCAACCTGGGTATTGACCCAGGTACCGGGAATTAATGAAGCATAATCAATTCCCTTATCTTTTTTGCAACTGCAAAGCAGAGCCGAAATTATTATTCCGGCCAGTAAGAATTTTTTCATAGTTTACCTGTTAGTCTATATAAGTATTTGGTTTTTAACATTGGTGAACTGAATATCTGTTTTTCCGTCTCCTCCTACCTGCAGTAGGAATTCTTCAGGGCCAGAATAATAGCGGATCTCAAGTCAGGCGCTTCACCAAACTTGGTATCCCAGAATAGAATATCCCCGTTCATGCAATATGTTCCCACATCTCCATATCCACAGTCAGAAATATCATACCTGCTTTTATTTTTATTATACTTCCAGCATACATTAAAAGTGTTGCCTTCACTATTGTATGATGCGGTTTGTGCATTTTCATCCCACTTTACCAGAACAGGGTAGCAGCACTTTTTACCCTCACTCCTGTTTGTGGATTTCGTAATACAATCCTTGGGGTACCAAATGTAGCCTGAAGTTGTCCACTTGCTTTCAAAGGTCCCGACATCAACTCTTCCATTGGGCTTGTACAAGGCCCCAAAGCCAGTCGGGAGCCCGCAGGTACTCCCAAATCGTTTAGCATGCCCCATTTGTATGTCCCCGACGTATTTACTTCCATCCTTATAGTTAACAACTGCCTGACCTTGCTGATTATCATTAACGAAATTCCCATAATAGCGGGTGCCATCACTGTAGATCAATAATCCAAGACCATTTCGGACACCCTCTCTGAAGCCACCTTCGTAGCGCGATCCATCCGAGTAGACCATTGTCGCATTTGCATCATTACACCGGTCATTGGTAAAATTACCCATATACTTTCCACCGTCCGGCTGGATATAAGTTCCTGGTCCGTTACGCAGGCCATTTTTGAAACCACCTTCATACGTTGCACCATTTTTCGATACAAAAGAACCTACCCCATTGGCTTTTCCATTTACAACCGGTCCTGTATAGGTGCCAGTATCACCGTATGAGTTAACCATCTTTATTGTTTTGATGGTGGGTTTGCTACTGTTGATCTTTGACTGGGACAAAACAGGAAAAACGATCATTAAAAAGAACAGACTCAGTACAATATGTTTGATATTCATAGGTAAAAGAATTTGATAGAGATTATTCTGAGATTGATTGATTCATCGTGTATTTAACCACCCGGGTATTCTAATAATCTTTGACACACCTGACACTTAAACCATACCCTTTCAGGTAAAATGGTGAATCTCCACCTGCCTGAATCCAGGACTCGTAGCCTGATGAGGCTCCAAGAAACATCACATACGCATTGGAATTGTCCATTTCACTGGAAGACCACCAGATTCCCGCCAATCTATAGAAATAAAATTGCTGATCCAGAAAGCAGTAACAGCCACCAGCCTTCGCATTGAATCCATATTTATTTGAATTTGTTCCGGCCCAGGATTCATACCAGATTTCATAATCGGGATATTTCAGGTGCTTTGCTTCACCAACAACGCTTGCGAATACTGCCAGTTCATCCAAACTTGGCAGATGCCATCCGGAAGGGCAGGCTGTTTTGGCGGCCTCATAGGTGTAAAGGTATCCTAACTGGCCTATAAAGCCCGGTTTATTATTATAGAAATAGCACCCTTCACCGGTTCTGTAAGCCAGGTTTCCTGCCATCCACACCTGGGTGCCAATGGTAGTTAAATCATATACCTTGCCGTCTCTTGGATCCGTCAGACTGCCTTTGCCATCAGCGTTCATGACAACCTTTGCAGGAACAGAAACCGGAGGTGGCTTTGGGGTTTCTTTTACTACCGGCTTTTTAGTTGCCGTTTGATTTTGCCCTGCTTGTTTCTTGCCTTTAGGTTCCGATAGTGCCACAATCTCTTTTTCATTCAGCAGGCGATTGTATATCCTTATGTCATCCAGAACACCGGTCAATGGGTACCATTGATCGGAAAATTTTCCAAGAACCAGATCCTCATTGTTGATTGAAGCAAGGTTGATTGTTGCAGCAGTATTTTTAAATAACTCACCGTTTACATAGATCTTGTATTCCGAATTCGACACAGTGACCAGTAAATGCGTCCATTCACCCAAAATGTTTACCGGCCCTCCCCCATTGCGTTCGGATTGGTTTGCAATGGCTGATCCGCTCAGGCTTGTTCGCGTTATGTTGTTCTGGCTCTCACCATTGCATAGCCAAACAAATCCGCTTCTGTCATGTGATTTTGCCAGTATAGTCTCCATTCCGTAATCGGCTCTTTGTCCATAGCCATTCATTCCTCTGTACGTTTCGAGTTTAAGCCATACCGAAATGCTGAAAGCATCGGTGAAGCTCAGGGTTGCAGATTTGGCTATTCTGATGCTGCCCGGATTATCTGTCCCGCGAAATGAGTAGGCAGAATTCGGATTTTCTTTTCTGTCACTGGTCAGTGAAGCAGCTGTAACAATCCCATTGTTCCCATTCCCGCTTTCATCATTGGCATTTCCATTAAAAGGCCAATATCCCACCAGCCCTTTCTTCAATTCAACAGTCTGGCCTGGTACAACCAGGCAACTAAAAAGAATGAAACAAATCAAAGTAAATGATCTCATTGTCCGGGTATTTCGTTTTAAGGATAAAAATATATTGATTATAAACTTTCGCTGAAAAAATCACTCATTTCAACCAGTCTTCGCCGGAATATCGGGCATGTGAAAATAAGAATGACTACTTTTACAAATATAACCAACTTTTTAGTCCAGCAGTTGTATTTGAATAGTATAGTACTCATCCAAAGAAGAAATATTATGAAATCAAAATTGTTCAGTTTGATTAAAAGCAAATCGTTTATCGGTGGTTTAAGTTTCGCTGTGCAGGCTCCTGCATCCATCCCGCTGCGGATCGCCGTTGCTCCCCTCGATGGAGGACATATCCTGTATGCATTGGGGGGCAACATTATCGTCAGGCTTTGAAATGAAAAAATCCTTGATAATTGTTTATCAATTTATTCTTTTACAATGCCTGCTCTTGTAATGACAAGTCGTTGTCATTAAGTATTTTAATGATCTGATAGATCGTCTGCCGGCTCATACCCTTGAAGTTAGCCAGATCCAGGAGCGAACAATGAGTTAATTCTTCAAGGTATTCAATGTTGTTCATTTTCAGCACATTCAAACATCCAACTGAGAAATCGAGATCTGTAACTTTTAAGGATTGATTATTCATATTGTTTTTCCCTTGATGTTTTAGGTTAATTTTTGTTCGCTGTGGATTATTCCTTAACTAATTTCAACACCCTTGTCATCCGATCATTGCTGAACCTCACAAAATAAACACCTGGGTTTAGGCCGCTGACATCAATCCCTGTTGTTTCATTCACGATCTGCTTCGTTAAAACCATCTGGCCACGAAGATCATACAGGGTAAGTGAGCCGTTCTGATCGGTCGATGTGGCAGGCGAAGAAATATATATCCTTGAATGCGCAGGATTCGGATACAAAGTGACTTGTCCCTCCGATAGTGATCTTGTTGGCTCTATAAAAACCAATATCGAATCTATAACCGCTTCATATCGATACATCTCCCCCTGCAGCACCATGTCCCGCTCGTGATTGGCATAAACATCAAGTCCCCCATCATAAGGTTGCCAGCCATTAAACCCTTTCAGAACCTTCGCAGTCAGCGAGTTTCCCCATGAATCATAGGTATATTGGGTTGTGTATGCATTCCGCCAGGCAGCATTGACCCAATCCTGGGAAGTCTCCGATAACAGGTTAATACTGGTATCATAGTCATAAAGAATGCGATGGCCGTTTACCCAGGCGCCGTTAGACCAGTTTTGCCATATCTCCATGACCTTGTTTCCTGCCGGATCGTATGTATAAACATTGTATTGGTTATTTTCCCATGTATTGTTTTGCCATAACTGATACAACGCTGAAAGGCAGTTTCCTGCAGTATCCCAGCTATTTGTTTGAACATAAGTATTCACCCAGGAAGAATTAATCAAAACTTGTCTTAGAAGGGTAAGATGGTTGCCAGTTGCATTATAGGTACTGGAATCACGGGAGGTTACCTCCCAATCATTGTTTAGCCAGGTATACATTAAAGAACTTGTCAAATAACCATTTCCATCGTACGTAGGAATCCAGAGCCATTGGTTCACCCACAGGCTGTCTTGCCCTTGCTGAAACATACAGGTATCATTCAATCCATTTGCATCAAAATGCCATGAATAGTGCCATCCATTATCCCATGCTGTTGAATCCCAAAACACACGTTTCCAATCCACCTGGTCTCCGTTTGTATTATAGACGAACTCCTGTTTCTGATACTTCACCCAAGAATTGTTTTGCCAGATTTCCTGTAACTGATACACCCAATTGCCTGCTGAATCGTAGGCATCAGCTTCCCTGGCATAATTTTCCCAGGCCAGGCTGCCCTGCCTGCGCTCGTATAAAATAGTGAGTTGCTCGCCAAATGAATTATAGGTTCGGGTAGCCCGTTGAAACGGGTTGGCACCCGAAGCTACATTGTAACACATGATCGTATCCCATTTCCATACATAGCCCGATGAATCGAACATATTCCGTTTCGCAGGAACCACCATGTGGTCAGGTTTGAATCCTGGCTGTGGTGGGTTGAACCCGCTGCTGACCTGTTCAGGGCCGGAAGGAAGGGTGGCGTTATGTTGTTGATTCTGGGCTTGTAAGTTGCAACCGAAAACGCACAGGAAAGTGATAAGGAGGATTTGTGCTTTCATTAGGCGGGCTTAATGAAAATTTCTTGTTGTGTTTTGTCGAACTCACACGCATAGATTATGCAGCAAAGGGTTAAGTGAACCAAAAATACGTAAAAAAAAGGGAAAGTCAAGCAGGTTGAATGTGAACCAGTTCGTCAACCATAAATGAATGGAATGTTAAAAATTGGTGCTTTCCCCTCAAAACCTGACCAAAACCTGGCAGAAAAGAAAAAACCACCTGCATTTCTACTTGTAAGCGGTTGATTTTGAAGTGAAATAAACAGGACAATATGAAAGAGATTTCCTCAGGAACCAATTAATTTAATAATCTCCGCCTTTAGCTTAGGCAGGTAATTTATTAAAACGCCCCAAATATTTTCATCTGAAACTGTATCATAACCATGAATTATCTGGTTACGCAAACCAACAATACGGTGAGCGTTTTCAATTTCAAATTCCGGATCTTCTTTTAGAATTCTGTTTGTTGCTTCACCAATGATCTCCAAATCTCGTTCAACAGCCCGCTTTACAAGGATATTATTTTGGTAATTTGCGAACGAAATATTTTCCTGATTAAAGTAAGAATCGATTTCTTCAATTGCAAACTTAATGTCGTACAAACATTTAAGTACTTTTTCGTTCATAGATCAGGAATTTATCGCGGTCAACGATTTTTCGAAATATTGGATTTTTTATTGCCTGGTTTTCCACCAAATCAATGTGCCTGTTTAACAGGCGCTCAAATTTTTCCTTAAGATCCATGTAATTGTCAAAATAATCGAGTAAATCAACATTTGAGAATTGTACAAGCATATCGATATCACTGGAATTATTGAACCTGTCGGAAAGGACGGAGCCAAACAGAAATAATTGTTTAACCTTATGATTTTCACAAAGAGTGGAAATATCATTTCTATTTATTTCTATCAAATCCATTCGACAAAATTAGATAAAAACAACTTATTCTTTCCAGGATTGGAAAACAAAGGAGTGATTTTCCTCAAAACCTGGCCAAAACCAGGCTGAAAACAAAAAACTACCTACCGTTTAACGTGTAAGTGGCTGATTTTGAAGTGGGCCCACAAGGACTTGAACCTGGGACCAATAGATTATGAGCTTATTTATTTGATTTACAACATCTTACCAATTAATGTCATCTGGTTGTATTCCTTATCATTGATTTTAATCAGGAATGGTTTCGTCCAGTCGTTATCATCTGTTTTCATCCTGCTTGGCTCAAAACCTGGCTGAAAACCTGGCCGAATATTTTTACATCAAAACCGCATTGATTTGATGGGTTCTTTCACTGTCCAACGATGCCAGATAATGTTCCGTTACAATGGAATTAGAATGACCGAGCATACTGCCGATATCATCCTTGGATAAGATTCTCAAGCAGTAAGCACCTATCGCTTTTTCAGAATGCTATAAGTCTCAAATCTGACATGATAAAGATGAATTTCTCCCCATGAGAGGAAGTGGATAACTTTTTACACAGAAGGATTTTGAAAAACTCATAACCGATTAATGATACTAAGTTTTAGGCTTCCGGCAAATTAGGCTAGCTCCGGGACTTTTTATAAGTAAGAAAGATAGTATCTGATTTAATTTTTTCTGGAAAATGAGAATCAATTTTGAAAATAATCCATCAAATAATTTGGATTTTGGATTGAATTGTTATACTTTTAGCAGATTGAAAAGTTCTGTTTTCGTATTGTTGTTTTCTGAACCTCAGCAAACTCTTAAATTACATGCCAGCTAATGACCCACTATTCCTTACTCAGGAAATCATTAGTGATGGCTTATTATTTACAAACCCTATAATTGGCAATCATGAAAAAGCTTACAGCACTTGTCTGCTGCATTGCCTGTTCTTTGGTAATGTATGCCCAGGTCGGCATTAACTCCGACGGAACCCAGCCTGATCCATCAGCCATGCTGGAAATCAAATCAACTTCTAAAGGCATTTTGCCTCCCAGGGTAACTACCGCCCAGCGCGATGCAATTGTCTCCCCTGCAACAGGTCTTGTAATTTTTAATACCAATTGCAGCGATCTTCAGTTTTTTAATGGTGCTGTATGGGTCCCCATTGGAAATATAATGTGGAGTGTAGCGGGCGCCGTTTCCGGGAATATGACACCATGTGCCAATTCATCTGGCGAAACCTATACTACTTTACCCAATGGGCCGGGTTTATTTTACCACTGGCAAGTTCCCACGGGATCAACGATTACCAGCGGGCAGGGAACAGCTGCAATAACAGTGGCATTCGGAACAATCAGCGGATCGATTGCTGTTTCGGAATTCGGAATCTGTGGAAAAGGATTGGGGCAGTCTATAAATATTAACCTCATTATGGCCCCTGCAACACCTGTTGCCGGGGTACATGTTTCATCAGCAACGCAGATTACCTGGAAATGGGGATCATCGTCAGGTGCAACAGGGTATAAGTTCAATACCATCAACAATTTCGCTACAGCGATGGATTTGGGAACCGCTACTTCTACAACGGAAACAGGCCTTACCTGTCTAACATCATACATGCGATATGTTTGGGCGTATAATGCCTGCGGTAATTCCACACCCGCTATATTGACTCAAACCACCTCGGCTTGTTCTTCTTCTTGCGGTTCTTCCCTCACAATCAACCATGTTGCAGGAATGGTAGCCCCCGTTACCAAAACTGTTACCTATGGCACTGTGTCCAATATTCCCGGCGAAACTTCAAAGTGCTGGATTACCCGTAACCTGGGCGCCAGCCAGCAGGCAACCGCTGTTGACGATGCAACCGAATCTTCGGCGGGTTGGTACTGGCAGTTTAACCGTAAACAAGGCTTCAGGCATGATGGTACAACCCGAACGCCGGCTACAACATGGATAAACAGCAATGCAGAAGCCTCTGACTGGATTCCGGCCAACGATCCATGCACACTTGAGCTTGGCAGTGGTTGGCGCATACCAGTATATTCTGAATGGTATAATGTTGATAATATTGGAAACTGGACTAACTGGAACGGACCATGGGACTCTGGTTTAAAAATGCACGCTGCCGGGTACCTGCCCGCCGGCGATGGTTCACTGAGCAGTCGCGGCTCATACGGCTTCTACTGGAGTAGTACGCAGATCCCTAATACTTACGGCTGGTACCTGCAATTCAGCGCTGGGCACAGCAACATGATCGACGGCAACAAGGCGAACGGCTTCACTGCCCGTTGCGTTAGAGACTATTGATTTATTTGACAATTTTTTTGTATTTATTTGATTTACTACTCCTTACCAGTTTATGTCATCTGGCTGTATTCCTTATCATTGATATTAATCAGGAATGGTTTCGTCCAGTCTTTATCATCTGTTTTCATCCTGCTTGACTCAAAACCTGGCTGAAAACCTAGCCGAGCAATTTTACATCAGAAACGCATTGATTTGATGGGTTCTTTCATTGTCAATTCAACAAAGAAAAAAAAGAAGCAAAAAAAGAAAGGGTTTGATCCTTCACCATTCATTACCGTCTCTTTCCGGTTATAAAATTACCCCAATTCGCGCCAAGAGATCCTGCCCCAAATGAAATTTTAATGGTCCCATCAGCTATTACGTCGCCCTCGAAAAAGGGATGCGATGAGGTATTTATAAAATCAGAATAACTGAAAAGTCCCTGATCGTTGATATTGGGATAAATCACACCAGGTACGTATAATTCAGGAAAAGATAAGGAGGGGTCAGCATAGGTTATTATAACATAATTGGAGGATCCTCTCACAATACTTCCTGAAAAGTAGATTATGGTATCCTTTGCCTCATGAGACGGCAGGACAGTTATTGATGCAGTAGTGGTAAAAGAATAATCCCTAATGGTTTTCAACAGCCATCTTATCCTAAATACATCGACAAAGGCTTAGGGTAACAGTCAAGTTTTACAACTGATTCAGGAAGTTATTTTTTACTGATTTCGATTAATTCTGCCTCCGGACTTGAAAAACATCCTAAAACAATTGATTGATCGCAATCATACCGGTAAATTACAAAATGAAAGGATGTAAACATTATCAAACAGTAAATACACGGTTGAAACATTAATCTCTCCGCGCCGTAGGCGTGGTATCTTTGTAGGCTACAGGTCAATTCGTTCGAGGGAGCTCCGGAGGAGCGACATCTTTGGAGATAAATTAAATAAAATTGACTATTGTGATGGTTTTCATATATTTCGCTCCTCTGGAGCTCAATGGTATTGGCCATCTGTAACCTGCTAATCGGGTAGGAAGCGGCTCGCGCCGCTGTCCCCCCACACCACCGGGCATACTTGTTAGTACCACGGCGGTTTCTATTAGCTTTTACACCTTCATTCTTAGATATAACGACAGTAAACCTTGTCGGGCAAACCAGTTCAGATTCATTCATTTTGGCATAGATTCGATATTGCACATCCTGCTGCCAGTAGGCTGCATCGGGCCGGCGGTTTTGCCAATAATATTTGTTGGTGCTGCTGCGGTAAGCGTTGTCGTTGAGCTGGGCAGAT
>CAIQUS010000197.1 GCA_903875045.1 uncultured Bacteroidales bacterium | reverse complement strand
TTACTAATGCGAGCATCATCACAGTTACAAAAAACCACCTTATCTTTAAAGTGATTTTTATAATGTTGCAATTCACTTTCTATATCGGAAAGCTGTGTATAGAACTCATCACTTTTCGATTTCTTAGCCTTTTGCAGTAATTTATTTGTTGCGTTTCTCGCCATGATTATTCTTTATTTATTTTTTTGTTATCTGATTGAACAAATCACTTCCTAAAACTTTAAGTGAAGTTTTAGAAATTTCAATCATTATATCAAACATTTCCTTGTTATCCCACTTTTCTCCTTTTCCTTGTGAGTAGATAGAGGTGGCTTGGAGCATAATCGTTTTATCTTTATGTTTAACAAATTTATTCGCGCACAAATTGATGTTAATTGGCATTCCAAAATTTGCCGAAGTTAGTCTATCTAATCTATTTAACATCCCTGATTTATATTCAAGTGTTACAATCCTTCCATCAGGTCGTTCAATCGAAATTGTTTCTGTCAAAAAATTAGAACCTTCTAAAAATAGAATGTAAGGAAAATGAGATTCAGAAAGCATAAAGTTAGCAATTTCTGATATGTTTTTATGAGACCTTTCTATAGCATTTCCTGCTGCCATTAAGTCTTGATTGTTTTTCTTGCCTACTTGTTTCCCTTTTCTGATGTTTACAATATCTTTTCCTTGATGTTTAGCTTCTGACACACAAACTATTCTCCATTCACCGCTATCATCTTTTACTTCAATTATTCCGCCATCGGGTATTATACTTGAATTGGGAACAAAAAGAGTTTGCCCCAATTCAGGATCTACTTTCGTTAACGCTTCGTTTATTTCTTCTTTCCGTATGCTTTTCTTATATCGAAAAGTCAATTGGGGATATTCTGTTTTGAGTTGTTCAATTACAAGTTTTGATATTTGTCCAACTTTTAAGTCGTGTGATTTTGCCCCATCACCAAAGATTCCTACTACTCCTTGCGATTTTTTATGTTGCTTTGTCAGTCTTGTTGATTGGTTCTTTTTAGCCATTTTTTAATTCTTTTTATATTCTTGCAAAGTTAGTTATTACGGTCGTCTTTTAAGCTTGCACCCAACAAAGTTATAGGCACAGGCCAATGATCCGATAACACCAATAAATGGACGTGGTACCAATGTTTTGAGGTATTTATTAGCTTGTGGTAAATTTTGAATAAAATAATTTAAACACTTTGCATCTCTATGCAAAAGCGAAGATATGACATATTTTATTTTAATCCTTTCGTGATTTTTTGAACACTGACTCTTTCAGGCATCATGTTTGACATTGAAATTTGTTTACTTTTGACAATTAATTCACTGAATTTTAATCTGTTAAATTATTCACAAATACATTCAGCACCATGAAAAATTTTGTTTTATTTTATCTGTTTTCCTACTCGCTGGGATAAGTGTTTTTGCCCAGGTCGGTATCAATTCCGATAACAGCACACCGAGTGGCTCAGCCATGCTGGATGTAAAATCGACAAGCAAAGGTTTACTTCCTCCCCGGATGACATTTGCACAGCGAAATGCGATTGCATCTCCTGAACCGGGATTGCTGGTGATTTGCACAAATTGTCTGGCTGATGGATCAGCAACCTTGTCTATATACCTTGGAGGCCAGTGGATTAACTTTTCCGGTAATTGTACACTTCCGACAGCCCCTGCTGAAGGAACCCACACCCAAACCGGTACCTCGATCATCTGGAACTGGAGTGCAGTACCAATTGCTTTAGGGTATAAGTGGAATTCAATCAACGACTATGCTTCAGCCACCGCGATGGGTTCTTTAACCAGTAAAACGGAGACAGGACTAACTACAGGATCAAGCTACACGCGCTATGTTTGGGCCTATAATGCCTGCGGTCAAACGAGTGCCACCACACTGACCGGACAGGCCCTGTCATGCGGTAGCTCTTTCACCGTCAACCATTGGACAGGGAGTGTTGCGCCAGTTGATAAAACGGTGACATACGGAACTACGACCAACATTCCGGGCGAACCAGCCAAATGTTGGATCACACGAAATCTGGGCGCTACACAGCAGCCAAACGCGAAGAGCGATGCTACTGAACCTGCTGCAGGGTGGTATTGGCAATTCAACTTAAAACAAGGCTATAAGCACGATGGGGTTACCCGTACGCCAAATACCACATGGATAACATCCATCAGCGAAAATTCTGATTGGACGGCCATTAATGACCCATGCAGACTATTATTAGGGGTCGCCTGGCATATTCCTGCCATGAGCGAATGGAACAATATTATCAGTGCCGGCGGATGGACCAACTGGAATGGACCATGGGGATCTGCGTTACAACTCAATGGCGCCGGACTCCTCAACAGTTCAACCGGTTCACTGACCAGTCCAGGAGCTGAAGGAGTTTATTGGTGCAATTCTCAAAGTAATTCCTTTTATGCTGCAGCTTTTGATTTCTCAGCTTCCTATTGCTTTGTAGGCTCCGGTGGTAATAAAGGCCTTGGTCTGACTAACCGTTGCATAAGAAATTGACAAAAAGTTTCCTTAAACTGACATTTGTGCTGCTTGCCCAGAACTTGAAAAACTTTCATACCTTCGTTCCATGATTCACCGCAAAAATAACCCCTGGCGAATTCTGAAATTCTGCAGGATGGACATGTTGTACATGAGAACGACCTGGAGTAAAGTGATAACACTTTTCAAACAATCAGCACCGACTCCATAGAATTGCTGACTTTCCGGCAGCTATATTTTAAGTATCTTCAACACTTTCGTCTGATTCTCCGACCGGAGGTGGATAAAATACAACCCCGGAGGAAGTGTGGATATTGAACATACATGGGTTTTAACATGCACCAGTGCATTGTCAAACACTTGTTTCCCGCTCATACTGAAAACCGTGATGTGTGTAAGAAAATCCGGCGTATTACCAAGACATTCAACGGTAAATTCCCCTCCGGTTGGGTTCGGATAGACCCGGAACACCTGATCGGCAGATATTTCCGGTACATCCAGTGCCGCAGGCAGGAAGGAAACAGGGCTATTCACGACAGGATTTGAAATCTGTGTACAATACTGTCCGTTGGTGGTGATATACCCAAGCATATATCCCCCTGATTTCACTTTGGTATTTGGTAAATATTTGACATTCAATCCGGCAATCATGGTCGATGATCCTCCCGGGTTAATGAGGAATGTTCCCCCATTCCCCCCGATAGTGACCGTTTGGACAGCGCTGATACATTGGGTTTGTCCGCTACCCAGTGTCTGGTTCTCGACAACAACCGTGCATGGCGCCACCGACACCTGCACAGTCGCAGTTGCGCCCCGGCTGCAGGTATTGGACCCCTGGACCGTAATGGTACCGGAAACGGCTGAATTGCTGTAATTAACGGCAATACTGTTGGTCGTGCTTGTTCCGGTCGCTCCTGGTGGTAAAGTCCAGATGTATGATGTTGCATGGGCTATCGGGGAAATACTGTAGATGACAGCAGTTTGTCCCGGACAGACAGTTGAATTTCCGGAAATTGCTCCGGCCGGTGCGGGAATGGTTGCCGGAAGATTCGGGAAAATAGAAAAAACATACAATGTATCTGAATTCCCATAAGCCGACAGCTTCAATTCCCAGTTATCTTTAAACATCTGGTGCGGATAATATGGTGTATTTTTCATGATGGTATCCGTTGAACCGAAACCACCATAACCATTGTTGAGGTATGCCACTGTGGTATAATAATAGGGGTTTGTACCGGTCCTGTAACGCATGATGATGTCAGCCATTCCGTCATTATTATAGTCTATCGACTGTAAAAGCATCGTTTCGCTGTTGGTCCCGGTTGGCAATGTGTAAAAGTTGAAGTTGCCGAGCGACTGGTTCCACTCACCGATGTAAAAATTACCACCATTCGTCCCGTCATTTGAACAGTTAAATAACACATCGGGTATTGAATTGACCATTGGATTTGCGTGGAGCTTTACAAAATCATCGTACGGTCTTTGCGTGGCATAACTGGTGATGGTGGAGGCACTAAAGTTACCGTTCCCCAATCCCTTATTAAACCTGAAACCCCATTGACCATCTGCCCAGCCGTTTTTTGTATAACACAAATCTTTGAACCCGTCGCCATCATAATCGATAAAATTGGCCCCGATGTCTCTGCCTGTATTAAACGTCGTCACCGGTGCGAAAACCCTTCCCCCGTAGTTTTTATTCATGGTATTGACACCGCTGGCACTCCTGATAAAGATATCCTTCAGCCCGTCATTGTCAATATCCACGGCATAAGCCCCCACACAAAAGCCCGATGTTATCGTCAGTTCGGTATACGAAACATCGCTAAACCAGGGAAAGGCAGGGTTGCCCCAATATATCCTGACACTGTTATTTGAACAACTGGCATGGTTGGCCGAATAGATGACCAGGTCTTTATTCCCATCATTGTCGATGTCTGAATAAAACTGGTCACGGTTGCTGTAAAACTTACTGCTTGGATTTGCAGCCATCGAGTATGCATTTGCATTCAGGGTATCCTGTACCACAAAGGTAGTTCCGGTGTTGAGGTAAAAGTATATCCTGCCACTGGGGCTTTCCCGTGAGAGCATGTCCGTTTTTCCGTCATTATTGTAATCAATAAAGTGAAGAAAATAATTGCTGTTCACGCTTTTCTTCTTAAAGTACGGCACAACAGTTACAGCTGAATTCAAATTGTAAATTGCCTGGATTTCAGAAACATTCAGCGCCCTGTTATAAATTCTCAAATCATCCATTTTCCCGTTGAATGGATACCAAAAGGAGGATAGCCTTCCAAGCCAAAGGTTTTTCGTGTTTGAATTTGCAAAAGATGTTGCTCCATTTTTACTTGTCACTAAAACACCATTTGCATAAATACTTAAATTGGTGGATGTTATCACGTAAGTCAGGTTGACCCATTGGTTAACCGAGGAACGGGGAACCGTATCGCCTGTTCCGATGCCGCCTGAGCCTGTACCGCCGTTTGCTGTCATTTCCCCATTGGCCATTCCGGCAACTCCGCCTGTAAGACAGCACTGGTCGAAGTCCTTAGCGAAAATGATATGATACCCATAAGGCGTATTGGATCCCCAGCCGTCTATTCCCTGGTAGCTGTTCATACAAACCCACACGGAAAATGAGGCAGCATCCGTAAACTGCAACGAGTTGCTGCTGGGAACCATGATGGTCTGAGGATTGCTGATCCCGGCAAAATTATAAGCACTGTTTGCATTGCAGAACCTGTCGGTGGTAAGGGTTGCGCCGTTTACAGTTCCATGGTTGCTGTTCCCGCTCATGTCATTGGCACTCCCGTTGAAAGGATAATAGGCAACAAGTCCATAATTAAGGTTAACAGTCTGGCCATTGAGTGTGAAATTGGCTGACAGGTTTCTGTTCCCTGAAACGGTAAAACTGTAGCTGGCAGTGGTCCAAACCGGTATTCCGTTTTCAGTCCAATTTAGAAATGAGTATCCGCTGTTGGCCGAGGCCGTCACCGTACAGGTCTGACCAGCCGAAAAGGTTCCTCCTCCGCCTGTAGAACCACCTGCTGCGGGACTTGATGAGGTGGAGATGCTGTAATTGATGGGAGTGGAAACGGTAATGCTCAGGGTGCGGGGCGAGCTGTTCCCGCATGTGTTACTACCGGTAACACTCAGGGTGCCGCTGCTTGTCGGGGTTAAGGAGATGGTTGTTCCTGTACCGGTCGGGGTGCCTCCGCCACTGTACGTCCATGTATATGAAGCAGCACCGGTAGCACCGGCAGTGCTGTATGAATAGGTGTTTCCACTGATAACGGATGTGGGGCCTGAGATAGCAGCTGGTTGTGAAGGCGCTGTGTTGATGGTAACCGTTGTGCTTCCCTGAATCCCCCAGCCGCAACTGTTATAGGCCCTGAAATAGTAGGTACCTGAAGAATAGACCGTTTGGCTTGTGGATGGAGTTGTCATCGAAGTTCCATTACTGACCGTGCCCTGCCAGTAAATGGTCCCGCCACTCCCGTTGCTCGCTGTCAGGGTGGCGCTGTTGCAGGAGGTGCCGCCCCCACTGATGCCAACTGCCAGTGGAAGATTACAGGTGAAATTAGCCACCAGGCTTCTGTTTGCCGTAACCATGAATGGATAAGTGGAACTGATGTATACCTGAGTGCCGTTTTCAGTCCAGCTGGTAAAGGAATAGTCGGTGTTTGCACTGGCCGTCACCGTACAGGTTTCCCCATCGGTGTAAGTACCACCCCCACTGGTTGTACCCCCTGATGGAGGCATGGAAGATGTCGTAATGGTGTAAGTTACTGCTGGTACAATTTTATTGATTGCAAGGGTGTAATTTCCGAAATTGGCATTGTATCCTTTAACTTTTAGAAAAACAAATCCGGCAGCAGTATAATTGCAGGTCCAGTCTATTTTACTCTGAACGCCGCAAGCATCATCATCTGAGGTAATCAGGTTACAACCATTGTTATCATATAACTCCAGCTGTGTGTCGAAATCTGCAGTGGCTCCATCGCCGCACCCGGTTTTAAAGGTATAAATCAAGCCAACGGCAACAGGGAACCGGTAAATTTTGCAACCATAGGAAAGGATACTCGAACTGCTTGTTAACCAGCCAGTTGTTGGCAATATGTTAAAATCGTAAGCGGGACAGGTGGTACAGGTACCGGTTTGCTGGGTAAAGTTGGCCACCAGTGTTCTGTTGGTAGTGACCGTAAAAGGATAACTTGACAAGTTTGAAACCGGACTGCCGTTTTCGGTCCAGTTGGTGAAGGTATAACCGCTATTGGCCGATGCAGTCACCGTACAGGACTGTCCACTGGTAAAGGTACCTCCGCCAACGGTCGTGCCGCCGGCAGAAGGAACGGAAGAGGTTGAAATGGTGTAATTCGTAACCGGGCAATTTATATAAAATGTGTGTGTACCTGTGGTACTGTTTCTGTCATCCAGTAGAAAATAATAGGTTGTTCCGGCAGTGAATGACATCGTACCATACTGTCCGGCCGCGTTTATTTCACCAATACATGTCCAGCCCGAAGATGAGCAGGATGATGATTTCCAAAGATAATCGACATACCCGCTTGCGGCAGTCACCTGGATGCTGTAGGTTCCTGTGGTCGGTGCCACAAAACTGTAAATCTTCTCAATTCCCGGAGAGGTTGTGCCGCACGGATTGGTGGTTGAAGTAAACCACGCCCCGCTGCCACCACCGGTATAGGTTTTCGCATAACTGCTCCCGCAGCCTCCGATTGAGGTAATGTTCGAACACGGATTGACCGCGGAACCTGCGGTGGAGAAATTTCTGATTTCAGACACAACGCTGCCGATTCCCGGAACGTTTCCCCTGACGACCCAATAATAGGTAGTACTGGCCGAAGCACCGGACCATGAATATGAAGTAAATGATCCTGTACCGGACTCGTTAACGAGCGCGTTCGGAAACATCGGGGTGGCTGTCGGATCAAAACCGGCAGTACTGGTTGCAACATTAATCCGGTAAGCGTTGGCATTCGGCATGGCGGCCCAGGAAAAACCGACAGGAATGCTCACACCCGAGGCACTGGCGGTAGGTGAAGTAAGGTTTAAAATGGGCTTGTGCTCCAGGATGGCATTGAGATAACCTAAGGCAAAATTATCCCGCCAGCCGTCATCTAAAAGTTTAGCAAGGTCACTGGCATAGTCAACAAAGCCAATTTCATTCAGGCAACTTGTGGCGTAACCGCTGAGAACACCCAAATGATAAGGCAAATATGAATCATCCTCCACACACCGGCGATTAAACCAGGAACCATGATAAACCATTTTAGCCTGAACCTTCTGAGCCCATGAGATATCCAAATCCAGGCCATAGGTATTCACATTGCACCAAAAAGATTCAGTTCCTGTTCCTCCCCCTCCGTTGCAATGTATACTGAGTAACCTGTCAGCCCCCCAGTTATCGGCCATGGTGGCTCTTTGGTTGACCGATACCCAACTCCCGTTCCCGCTGTGTGTCCTGGTCATGTAAACAGTATAACCCTCATTTTCCAGCAGCGTTCTTAGTTTCAGCCCTACTTCGCAGTTGGTTGAAATTTCATTCCATGTACGGGAATCATAGTTTTCTCCATTCGGGCCATAGCCATGTCCCGGATCAATAACAATAACCTGTGAAAACAAAACTGTAGAAAAAAGTGTACAGGCAGCAGCAAGGAATATAGTTAGTTTCATGGGGCTCATTTAGTATTAAAGTCTGCAATAAATAACTGGCCGGATTTACCTTCAACATAAACGATCTTTTTACCATCCGCTGAAAAGGATGGCCACATCTCAATCAGGTTCTCTGAAAAAGTTAGTTGTATCTTCTTCTGATTTTCAATGTTAATGATAAAAAAATCTGAATTTGACACAGAATGTCCGTCCTTGCTTTCGTCTAAAAATGCGAGAAGGTATTTTCCATCAGGAGACCAGCCGGTGACAAGTCCCGGACCCAGGTTGACCCCATGTGTACTACCGGAGATCGGGAAAACGAATATATCAGCACCCGAATTAACCGCAACACGCTTTTTATCCGGAGAAATGACCGGATTGTAGAAGGCCCCTTCGCACCGGGTTACTTTCCATTGTCTTGAACCATCGGATAATTTTGCAATGATGGATAAAGTTGGTTTTTCAATCTCCACCACTGTGTCTGAAACAACCTTGGTTGTTCCCGGTTTATTTTTCATGCATGACAAATTCTCTCGTGTCACAAACTTTTCATTTACCTTCACCACATATTTTATCACATTGCCTTTGCCCCACGAATAGTTCAAGCCGGATCCGTTTTCATTTGATAACATAGTGACTGCATTCAGACTGTCAAGATGAATGAGATACAATTCATTCTTTTTCTCTCTTGTCACAAGGATATTTTTCCCGTCAGGAGACCATTTCGGAGATTGAAATTCGATACCAGCCTTGGTTATTTGCCGTTGATTTGTCAGATAGCATTTTTGAGCATGAATTGCGAATGACACAATCAATGCAAGTACTGTCAGCACGATTTTCATAGTGGTTGTGATTGAATACGAATAGAACATAACTTAATTCTACTTTGACAGATTCAAAATTTCGCATATGAATAGTTTATATCCATTTGCCTTTTAATGTGGCGATCATACATTTTGGTTATCATTTGATCGTCTGTTAACTCTTTATACAACTGAAAAGTGATCCAGTCC
>CAIQUS010000196.1 GCA_903875045.1 uncultured Bacteroidales bacterium | reverse complement strand
GCTTTTTCGCAAAGGACCGCAAAGTTATAGTTATCTGTGAGTTATCTCTGCGGCTCTTTGCGGCTTCTTTGTGTTCTTTGCGGTTTAACAATTTTTTAAATGGTGATTTGATGAATAAACGACTTTTCGGAGTGGACTCAATATTGATAGTCAGGAAATGTTTCATCTACAGAAATGAACTTTGTCCACAACCCGGTTCCCTGACATTTTTTGTAACTTCGCAAGGTTATGATTCCCCGATCCATTGATCATCCAATCCTTACAACAATGCGCTGGTTTATACAATCCCTTCTGTCATTGGTACTCTTTTTCGGTTTCGGTCTCCCTGGTTCAGCTCAGCATAATGAAGTTTATTTCTCTTTTCAGGTCAAAGAACCATCAGTGATCAACGAACTTACTCACCTGATTTCCATCGACCATGTGGAGGGGAATACAGTGAAAGCTTATGCAAACACATCCCAATACATGAAATTCATGAAACTCGGCTATGCGATAACCCAACTGCCGCCTCCAGGAGAAAGCCCAGGCATTGAAATGGTTGATCATTCGGTATTGAATCCTTCCACCACCTGGAATTTTTATCCGACCTATCCGAATTATGAAAGCCTGATGGCCCAATTTCAATCAATGTATCCCGGAATCTGTCACCTCGATACACTTACCACGCTACAGAGCGGGCGCAGGTTACTTGTCTTGAAAATTTCCGACAATGTGTCAACGGATGAGGCAGAACCGGAGTTTTTCTATTCTTCCTCCATCCATGGCGATGAGACTACCGGTTATATAATGATGCTGCATCTGGCTGATTATCTTTTATCAAACTACGGAACCAATTCTGAAGCGACAGATCTGGTCAATAACCTCGAAATATTTATTTGTCCGCTGGCCAATCCCGATGGCACCTATTATGGGGGGAACAACAGTGTTTATGGCGCCCGGCGATACAATAGTGCCGGTGTCGACCTGAACCGGAACTATCCTGATCCCCAAAACGGGCCACATCCCGACGGCTATGCCTGGCAGCCAGAAACCGTTGCTTTTATGGATTTTGCAACGCAACGCCATTTTGTGGCGGCCTGTAATTTTCACGGGGGTACCGAAGTAGTGAATTATCCGTGGGATACCTGGGCAATACTGCACGCCGATGATGACTGGTACCAGTATACCAGCCGTGAGTACGCCGATACGGTTCACCTCCACGCCCCTGCCGGCTACATGGATGACCTCGATAACGGGGTTACCAATGGATATGCCTGGTATGAGATAAATGGTGGCCGGCAGGATTACATGAATTATTTTCACCATTGCCGTGAAACCACGATAGAAATATCCACTACCAAGCTTCTTCCTTCAAACCAGTTAGTTGCCCACTGGAATTACAACTGGCGTTCATTCATTCTCCAGATGAAGGAGGCCGGATTCGGCGTACATGGGATCATAACCGACCAGGCCACCGGTAATCCGGTATCTGCCAAAGTGTTCATCACAGGGCACGACAACAATGGTTCTGAAGTTTATTCCTCTGTAACCCTTGGCGACTATCACCGGCCCTTGAAGGCTGGGACTTATTCGCTTGAGATCTCAGCACCCGGTTATCAGCCTCAGACAATCACCGGGGTAACCGTCTCTGATCATGCATCTTTGACACTGAATATCCAGCTATTGCCTTTGGTCCTGGATCTTCAAAACCAATCAATCGTTGATGTTCAGTGTTTCAATGCCACCCAATCGATTACCGTTGCCGGAAATGGTACATCATTTACCGTTGAGGCTGGGGGCAGTGCAACCATGATTGCCGGCCTGAACATTGTATATTTTCCCGGTACAACCATCGTTTCGGGTGGTTACATGTCTGGTTACATCACCACCAGTAGCCAGTACTGTACCACACAGGTTCCATCCATGGTTGCTGTTTTAACCGGTGAAGGGGAACCTCCTGCGGTGATGGTAAAGCCAGGATTAAAAATCTACCCAAACCCAACGAATTCAATCTTTTCCCTGGTACTGACTGATTATGATGAATCTGAGATGATCAGCATCTCAATTTTCAACATGAGGGGCCAAAAGATTATATCCAAAGAGGTAAAAGGCGGGATGAATGATGATTTTTCCCTTTCCGGCAACCCTCCCGGGATTTATTTTTTACAGGTTTTTTCCACCCAAAATGCTGCCAGTGCACCAATTGTAAAGCTTTAATGTTTTTGGCAGGGATCCTTTAATTCTAAATACCTGAAAATAAATTTATCACAAACGGTCTGAGTCGTAATAATGCAGTACCTTTACAAATTAAATATAAATAGTCTAAATAAAAAATTCATGAAACAGAGCCTGACGCTCATCCTGTTACTTATCATTTCCTCGTTTGACTCCTTGCTTTTCGCACAGGATGCTCCTGTTCATCCGATTGTGGTTCAGAAGCCGGTATATTTTGATATTTCTCCTCCGATAAGGGAGGTTCGCGGTATCCTCACAACGAAAAAAGAAGCGGGGAACGGAGACAAAGAGATACCCAACAGGATAGGGAAGAAAGAATTTCCTCACCTGAAATCTGCAAGTTTTGCGCTTCCTGAAGACCCTGTATGGCAAAAGCAGAATGGAACAAATTTATCAGCCTCTGCTGCCCCCATTCAGAATTTTGAAGGGATAAACAATCTGTCGGGGGTTTATCCGCCAGACACACAGGGAGATGTAAGCTTTGGTGACTATGTGCAGGTGGTGAACCTTAAGTTTTCGGTATACTCAAAGGTAGGAGCGCTGCTGCTTGGCCCGTTGGATTTGAGTACGATCTGGACCGGAATTCCGGCTCCCTGGAATGGGACCAACAATGGCGATCCTGTTGTGCTCTATGACCAGGCGGCCAACCGCTGGCTGATTACACAATTTTCATTGCCTGCATCTTCAACCTCGCAATATGCTGAACTTATAGCTGTTTCGGCCACATCCGACCCAACAGGTTCATGGTACAGGTATGTATTTCAATATGGTACCAAGATGCCTGATTATCCTAAGTTTGGTGTCTGGCCCGACGGGTATTATATGTCGGCAAATCAATTTACTTATTCTGCTCAATGGAATTTTGTCGGGGTAGCTGCCACTGCATTTGAACGGACAAAAATGCTGGCAGGTGATCCGACCGCCAGTATGCAATACTTTGATCTTGGCGCTTCGAGTGATCCGCAGAGTATGCTCCCTTCCGATTGGGATGGACCGGTAACTCCTGTTCCCGGGGAAGCAAATCACTTTACTTATTTTAACGATTGGACACCAGGCAGCAGCCGCTATCTTAACATCTGGGATTTCCATGTAGACTGGGTTAACCCTGCAAATACAACGTTTACACAGGTTTCAAGTTTGGAAACAGCTCCTTTCGATGCCAGTTTCTGTGGCTCGGATGGTTCACAATGTATTCCGCAACCAGGAACTTCTGTCAAACTCGCCACCTTGTCCGACAGGTTGATGTACAGGTTGCAATACCGTAATTTTGGTGGTTATCGTGCAATGGTCACAAATCATACGGTAGATATGAATGGGGCTGATCATTCCGGAATACGCTGGTATGAATTGCGGAATACAGGTTCAGGTTGGTCCATCTATCAGCAGGGATCGTATGCCCCGGATGCTGCCCACCGGTGGATGGGCAGTATTGCAATGAATTCACTCGGAGATATTGCCCTCGGATACTCCATTTCAGATCCACTCAGCACACCCCTGGTTTATCCGGGCATTCGCTATACAGGCCGGAAAGCCGCAGATGTATTGGGGGTAATGACCATTCCGGAACAAACAATTATCAATGGGGGAGGATTTCAGTCAGGATCAGTTGGCAGGTGGGGAGATTACAGTATGATGTCTGTTGATCCATCCGATGATTTAACCTTTTGGTATACAACCGAATATATTCAAACATCGGGTTCTGCCCCCTGGCAAACGAGAATAGCTTCCTTTAAATTTGGAAATTTACCCTCACCCATTACCTTACCTGCGTATGCCATAACTACAACTTCGGCAACGCTGAGTGGAAGTGTTAACCCAAACAGCCTGGCTACCAACTATCATTTTGAGTATGGGACAACGGTTGCCTACGGCTCCTCTACCCCGACCATTTCTGCCGGTTCAGGGGTGTCGGCAGTGCCTGTTTCTGCCGATTTAAGCAGCCTTTTCTCCGGTACGCCCATCCATTACAGGTTGGTCGCTGTAAACTCAGATGGAACTTCCAATGGCAGCGATGTAATTTTTACACCGGGAGGTGTGGTTCTCTCTACAACAACTCCCACGGCCATCACCATGGTTTCTGCTACTGGTGGTGGAAATATCAGCTCCGACGGTGGGTCGGCTGTTACTGCACGGGGAGTTTGCTGGAGCACCTTGGTTAATCCCGTCGTCTCAGGAAGCCATACAACAGATGGACCAGGTTCCGGCGTTTTTACAAGCGCCTTAACCGGGTTGTCAGGTAGTACAGTCTATCATGTAAGAGCCTACGCTACCAACGGGGTGAATACCTTTTATGGAAATGATGTTACTTTTACAACTATTTGCGGAATTTATGGCTTGCCCTTTTATGAAAATTTTCCGATTGCTTCTAATCCGACATGCTGGTCTCAAAACGATCACCAGGGGAATGGCCAAACCTGGAAGTTTGGAATGATTGTCGACTATTCTACTTATAATCCTGTTCTCACGGGAAACTATGCATACCTCAACAGTGATGGATATTTATCGGGGAATTCACAAAATGCCGACCTGGTTTCTCCGTTACTCGATTTATCTGGTTATGCAACCGTAACACTTTCATTCAACCACTATTTCAGATATATTTCACCTTCTTCAGGCACATTGTTCTATAGCATTGATAATGGTTCAACCTGGGTTGCCATTCAAAGTTATACTTCAAGTTCGGCAAATCCCGCAACTTTCTCCCAGACCATACCTGCGGTAGCCGGTCAGTCACAAGTAAAATTCAAATGGAATTATACAGGTACATGGGCCTGGTATTGGGCGATCGACGATGTTCAAATCACCGGATTGTTAATGAACCGGCAATTGTCAAACATTATTGTCCCTTTCGGAACCACGAATTGTTTTAACGCAATGCAAACGATCACTGTTGCCGGGTCAGGAACAACGTTTGATGTTCAGGATGGCGGCTCTGCCACGCTGATTGCCGGGTCATCCATCAGCATCCTGCCAGGGACAACTGTTCATCTGAATGGCTATTTCAGTGGGTATATTGCTCCTTCCGGACCATTTTGTGCCAACCCAACCTTTGTAGCCAACCAAGGGGGTAACATTATTCCTGACAACCATCTGGAATCACCTGCCACAACCGCAGGTAGTATGTTCAAAGTATATCCGAACCCGACTACAGGAATGTTTACCCTGGAAATATCAGGGACGGACATACCTGAAAAGATCAGTGTCGAAATTTATGGCCCAAGAGGAGAGAAAATCTTGTCGCAGGAGGTATCAGGACAGAAAAGCCGGGAGTTTTCCCTTTCAAATACCCCGGCAGGATTGTATTTTGTAAGAGTGTATACCGGTGATAAGGCCGAAACGATCAAGCTGGTCAAGTATTAATTCAGCGGGATATCAGATTTTTGTTAAATTTGGAGTAAAAAGCTAACAGGACCTCATCCTTTCCCTCTCCTCCGGGAGAAGGGCCGGGGGGAGAGGTTTAAAAGCATTTACTCCATGAGAAAAATCTCCAGTCACCTTCTTCCGTTATTTTTTCTATCCCTCACACTCGCGGTTGCGATCCACCTCGTCAATCATTATACCGGGTTACAGGTCCCTGACGGGGTTCTCATTGTCCTCCGCTGGATTCCTCTTGTTTTCTATTTCATGTATGCAGCAGGGAAGAAAAAGCTTACTACCTGGATCTTTGTGAGCATGCTGATGGGTGTTGAGTTTGGGTACGACGTACCTCTGGTGGCCAAAGAGCTGAACCTCGTCAGCCAGATTTTCATTCACCTGGTAAAAACCATCATCGCCCCGCTGATCTTTGCCACCCTCGTAACCGGCATCGCCGGTCATGCCAACCTGAAGCAGGTTGGACGGATGGGATGGAAATCCCTCCTCTATTTTGAGATCGTCTCCACGATTGCGCTTTTCATCGGTCTTGCCGCAATTAACATAAGCGGGGCAGGCATCGGTGTTGTCATTCCCGAGGCCATGACGCAGGGAACTCTTCCGGTGGTTCAATCACAAACATGGCAACAAGTTGTTCTTCATATTTTTCCGGAGAATATTGCGAAATCGATCGCGGAGGGGCAGGTGTTGCAGATTGTTGTGTTCAGCATCCTGTTTGGCATTGCCGTGGCCATGGTAAAGGAAGAGTACCGCGCGCCCATGCTGCGGTTTACCGGATCGCTCACCGCAGTGATGTTTAAATTTACCAACATCATCATGCTTTTTGCACCGTTTGCCGTATTCTCAGCCATTGCCTATAGTGTTGGGCACATGGGATTGAATGTGCTCGTCAATCTGTTCGAATTGCTGGCAACCCTTTACGTTGCATTGCTGGTATTTATGCTTGGGGTGTTGTTGCCCATCATGCTGGTGATGAAAATTCCCATCAGGAAGTTTATCAAAGCGGTAGCCGAACCGGCCACCATTGCCTTCGCGACCACCAGCAGTGAATCGGCTCTTCCGCGGGCAATGGAAAATATGGAACAGTTCGGGGTTCCGCGAAAGATTGTTTCGTTTGTAATGCCAACGGGGTACAGTTTTAATCTGGATGGCACCACATTATATCTGGCCATGGCCTCCATTTTTGTAGCCAACATGGCCGGCATTCATCTTTCCTTCGAAACCCAAATCGTGATGATGCTCACGCTGATGCTTACCAGCAAAGGGGTTGCGGCTGTTCCGCGTGCATCGCTGGTCATCCTGCTGGGCACGGCCGCCAGTTTCGGACTTCCCACCTGGCCCATCTTCATCATCCTGGGAATTGATGAACTGATGGATATGGCCCGCACCGCCATCAATGTGATCGGAAACTGTCTGGCAACCGTGGTGGTGGCGAAATGGGAGGGAGAGTTTAAGGAGGGAATATCGAATATTGATTAACGAATGTTGATAATCTCGCTTGCTTATTCCGTCTGTGCTTTCATCGCGGTATGTAAACCATTCTATAAACCGGTTTGCCTTTTTGCCGGGAAATTCTTTGCCTAAGTATTCGTAACGAAATAATATGTACATTTGTAGAAATACAAAATGTATGCAAACAGATAATCTTATTCAGCTGAAGTACAAAAAAATACTTCCTTTTTTAAATGAGAGACTTACCAGAATCGTTTTAGCTGCTGATGCAGAAAGTATGGGGAGGGGCGGCTTAAGTAAAGTGTCAAAGCTCTCAGGTATCTCACGGGTTACTTTGAATATGGGGATTAAAGAATTAGCATTATTATCAACAAATGAGGTTGTCAGCAAGGATCGAATTAGAAAGGGAGGTGGAGGACGGAAAAAAGCAACAGAGAACAATAAAGATTTAGAAAAAGCTATAGAAGAAATAGTTAGCCCACATACAATGGGCGACCCAATGAAGCCATTGCTTTGGACAAATAAGAGTTTGCGAAACATAGCAGAGGCTGCAAAGAATATGGGATACAACATTAGTCATAAATTGGCCGGCGTTATTTTAAAAAACGCAGGCTATAGTTTGCAGGGCAATAGAAAAACTGATGAGGGAAGTACCCACATTGACAGAGATGCCCAATTTAATTACATTAATGATGCTGCGATCGATTTTTTAGCGGATGATGATCCTGTTATTTCAGTTGATTGCAAGAAAAAGGAACTGGTTGGAAATTTTAAAAATGAAGGTGCCGAATGGCTACCAACGGGGCAACCAACAACGGTAAAGGTTTACGACTTTATTGATAAAGATTTGGGCAAAGCAATTCCTTATGGAGTTTATGATATTGCGAACAATGAAGGCTGGGTGAGTGTTGGCATCAGTCATGATACAGCAAGTTTTGCGGTAGCAACAATAAGAAACTGGTGGATCGAAATGGGAGAAGAAAGATTTAGCAAATCAAAACGAATTCTTATTACAGCAGATGGAGGCGGAAGTAATAGTTCAAGAAGTAGATTGTGGAAAACAGAGTTGCAGATATTGGCAGATGAAATTGGAAAAGAAATAAGTGTGTGTCATTTTCCCCCAGGAACAAGCAAATGGAATAAAATAGAACATCGATTATTCTCACATATCACAATGAATTGGCGGGCAAGGCCTTTAACAAACATACAGTTGGTAGTGGATTTAATAGCATCGACAAAAACATCAAAAGGATTAAAAGTGAAATCCAGATTAGATTCAACTGTGTATGAGAAAGGAATAAAAATATCGGATGAAGACTTGAACAAAATCAATTTGCAAAAAGATGAATTTCACGGGGAATGGAACTATACTATCAAACCAGATATTGGAAACCTTATTTCGTAACAGATACTAAAGCAATAATGCCCTGGT